>JASHSG010000028.1 GCA_030040935.1 Acidobacteriaceae bacterium
GGTATACCAATAGCCGACTACAAACAGAATGAGGAATGGCGCTGTAAAGAAGTTGTCGTTGGTGAACGTGTAGTAGATCGCCACGGCAAAGTAACAGCCCAGCAGAAGCTCGATCCAGGGAGCGAGCTTCAGGCGCTTGCGGTACTTGGCGGCCTGGGATCTCTCTCCCTTGCGCGCGACGCGGTACTTGGGTGTGCGAACAAACGCACTTTTGATGCCGAATAGCGCTTCCATAACGGCCTTCGTGTTGGTGACGGTGAGGCCGATGCCCAAGGCCATGAGAAAGGGAAGATAGTAAAACGTCCTCTTCCATGTGTTCGGGTAGATCTCGCGCTCGCTCATCACGTAAAAGACCGCGATCGAAAAGCTGGATGCGGTGAAGAGCGGAACGTCAATGAGGAGCATCTGAAACCAGCCCTGGTAAAAGCGGCAAATCATGGCCGGAATCAGCAGCGCCGACATGACCACCATGAGCGGATAGCTGAGATTGGCGGTTAGGTGGTAAACAGCCTCGATCTTATTGCGGCGCGGGGCGTTGGAGCGGAAGACCCTGGGCAGGATCTTGATGCTCGTTTGAATCAATCCCTTGGCCCACCGCGCTTGCTGCGTCTTGAAGGCGGTCATTTCAATCGGCAGCTCGGATGGGCACTCGACGTCGGGCAAGTATTTGAACTTCCAGCCGGCCATCTGCGAGCGGTAGCTGAGGTCGGTGTCCTCGGTGAGCGTGTCGTGCTGCCATCCGCCGCCGTCGTAGATTGCCTCGCGCCTCCACATGCCTGCCGTGCCGTTGAAGTTGAAGAACTCACCGGAGCGGGCTCGGGCGCCATGCTCGAGAATGAAGTGGCCGTCGAGAAGGATCGCCTCGATCTGGGTCAGGATGCTGTACTCGCGGTTAAGATACGTCCAGCGGGTCTGAACCATGCCGATCTCGGGCTCAGCAAAATGGTGAATTACCTTCATGAGCCAGTCGGAAGGCGGAACAAAGTCGGCATCGAAAATGGCGACGAATTCGCCCTTCGCTACCTTCAAACCGGCATCGAGGGCCCCGGCCTTGAACCCATGCCGATTGGTGCGATGGATGTAAACAATGTTGTGCCCGAGCGCGGCGCAGCGCTCAACGATACCTGCTGCCACTGCGCAGGTTTCGTCAGTGGAGTCGTCGAGGACCTGTATCTCGAGCTTTTCCGGCGGATAGTCCATCGCGCAAACGGCCTCAATCAACCGGTCGATCACAAACTGTTCGTTGAAGATCGGCAGCTGGACCGTCACCGCGGGCAATTCGCCGAAATGTTTGGGGGGATTCGGCTTGTAATTCTTGCGGTACTTGAAGTAGTAGTACGCCATGGTGTAGCGGTGCACACCATAAATGGCGAGCACGATCATCACCGCGAAGTAAGGCAAAAGCACTTCGGCATCGAAGAAATTCCAATGATAGAGCCCCTTGAAGGTCTGGTCGGCGTACTGCATTCTGAGGTAGCGGTGGAAAGCGCTTTCCTCGACGAGAGCAAATATCGCGGCCACTGAACGCGAAAGTCTCCAAAGCGGGCTGGCAAAAGCAAGCAATGGGGTTAGAGTTGCGTTCAAGGACTTCAGCCTCCCGGGCTGGATATGTCTAATTGTACGCGACACGCGAAAACTGCCGGACGCGATCAGCTTCTATCTCTTCTTGAAGGCGCGAGGAGCTAGCCACGACCCCTCGGTTGCCAAATTGGCAGCAAGGACCGCCCCCAAAGCGGAATTGGACGCCAACCAATTGGCTGCCGGCGTGGCCGATTCCACTGAGCTACGCTCAAAAACGAAGCGCGGCCCCGGATTCGCAGCATTGAAAGGTGATGGTGGCCAGGGACGGGATTGAACCGCCGACGCCGGCCTTTTCAGGGCCGCGCTCTACCACTGAGCTACCTGGCCTCAGTCGAGACGTGCTGTTGCATTTCCTGCGCGGATTCCCGGCGACGCCGGCGAAGGTGGGCGTAGTCCACGAACAGTTTGCTGCAACGACGACCTGACCAGTATACCAAGCCGCAAGTGGCGGGCAAAGGCGCGGCTTTCGACTACACTGGAGAGCAATCATGCGAAGCCAGACTGCTTTTTCACTCTTGCGCGGTGCTGCAAGCGTAGCGCTGGCGGCGTTGGCCGGCTGCGGCCAAAAACCCAATCCGTATGGAGTGCCAACCAGGGCCGAGGCGCGTGCCGCGCTCATTTACGAGGCCAACCTGCACCAAGGCCCCGAAACGCTGCGCGCTTTCCTCAACGATTTTCCCAAGGGCGCGGATTTGCACGTCCACCTCTCGGGCGCGGTCTATGCCGAAACCTTCATCCGCGATGCGGCCCAGGACGGATTATGCGTGGACACGACCAGCCTGAGCTTTGCCGAACCGCCCTGCCACGGCAAACTGATCCCGGCAACGCGGTTCACCGGCAACATCGACCGGCAGACGCAATTACTCTACGACAAGCTGATCGACGCGCTCTCTGTGCGCAGCTTTGTGGCAACGCCGGCCTGGAGCGAACACGATCAGTTCTTCTCTGTTTTCGACCGTTTGAATGCTCTCAGGAACCACGACGGCGAGTGGGTGGACGAGGTGGCAGAGCGCGCCGCGGCGCAGAACCAGCAGTACCTTGAACTGATGGTGACGCCGCCCTTCAGTCACGCAATGGAGATCGCGAGCCAGATTGGCTGGAATCCGGAGTCGGCGCAGACGGGCCCGCAGGCATTTGCGCGTTTCCGCCAGCAACTGCTGGATCGCGGATTGCGCGACGAGGTGGCGGCGGACCGTGAGACGGCGCGCGCGGCGGAGGCGCAGAGAAGGCAAATGGAGCACTGCGGAACTGCGCAGGCCGCACCAGCCTGCCAAGTCGAGGTCCGGTATATCTGGATGGTTCTGCGGGACTTAACGCCGGAGCAGGTCTTCGCGCAAACACTGCTCGGCTTTGAGACGGTCGCGGCAAGCATGGACGCAAAGGACGACACCTGGGTGGGAATCAACCTCGTGCGCCCCGAAGACGATTTCGTTGCCATGCGCGATTACACGCTGCAAATGAAGATAGTCGGCTACCTTCATTCCATCTATCCCGGCGTTCACATCTCTCTGCACGCCGGCGAGCTCACGCCGGGTCTCGTGCCGCCGGAAGGGCTGCGCTTTCACATTCGCCAGGCGATTGAGCTGGCTGACGCGGAGCGCATCGGGCACGGCGTCGACGTGATGTACGAGGATCGCGCGCGGGATTTGCTGAAGGAGATGGCGTCCCGCCACATTATGGTGGAGATCAACCTGAGCTCGAACGAAGGCATTCTGGGCGTCGCGGGCGACCGACATCCGTTTCCCGTCTATCGCGCCGCGCACGTTCCTGTCGCGCTCTCTACTGACGACGAAGGCGTGAGCCGTATCGATCTGACCCACGAGTTTGTGCGTGCGGCTATGGATTACGGCCTGAGCTACCGCGACCTGAAGCAATTGGTGCGCACGGGAATGGAACACGCTTTCCTGCCCGGGAAGGGCCTGTGGGCGCGGCCCGATGGTTTTGACGAGGCGGTCAGTGCGTGCAAAGGTGAAATACTGGGGGGCGACAACCCATCCGCCGGCTGTAGTGAGTTTCTGCGCGGAAGCGAGAAGGCCTCGGCCCAGTGGGAGCTGGAACGGCGGTTTAGAGCCTTTGAGGGCAGATTTTGAGGGGAAGGGCCTAGAGCTCCGTGACCTGAACTGTTGCGATGGACAATGAACGCATTCGCGAGATTTGCCTGGCGTTGCCGCATGTGCGCGAGACTGTGAATTGGGGTCATCACCTCGTCTATTGGGTAGGCGACCGCGAAATCGGCGGAAAAATGTTCGCCATGACGGACCTCGACGGGAGAGGCATCGGCGTTCTCTGGTTTCATTGCGGGGCCGAGCGCTTTCCTGAGTTGGTGGAGCGCGAGGGAATCGTCGCCTCCCCTTACCTTGCCAAGGCGCACTGGGTAACCATTGAGCGCTGGGATGCGCTGCGGCCGCGCGAAACTGAAGAAGAGCTCAGGCGTGCGCATGCGCTAATCTACGAAAAGCTGCCGTCGAAAACTAAAGCACTTCTGGCCTTGCCAGAGAAGGACCGCGCGAAGGTGATCGGCGAGCGAAGGAAGGTTCTCGCTGCCAGAGCCAATGCCACATCGAGACGTCCAAATTCGTCAGTGGCCTCGCCAGTCGCCCGCAAGAGTCGAAACACGGCGCGCTGATAAGCGTCCTATCAAGCTTTGAAAGGTTCCGGCTTCAGCCTCTGAGCGTGGATTCAGCATCTTTTTCTCGGCTTTCAGGCGCCGACCGCGCACCGTCTGCGTCATTCTAATTAGAGTCTCGGATTCGGAGGATTCATGCGGAAGTTCTTGCCGGTCGCTGCTGCCATATGCCTCTTGATTGCTTCGCGCGCAACGCCAACGCCAGCACAAGCCGGCGACCAGGATGCCGCCAGGAATGCCGCCCAGGCGCGCGCGGCGCTGGACGCAATGGTGCAGGCGCTGGGCGGCGAGCTTTGGCTGAATATCAACAACATGGAACGCGATGGCCACGTCGCCGCTTTTTATCAGGGCAATCCGGACCCGGGCACGGAGCAGACCTTCGAGATTCACCAATGGCCCGATCACGACCGCATCGACGTGAGCAAGCATCGTGACTGGGTGAATTTCATTATCGGCCGGCAGGGCTGGGAGGTGACGTACCGTGGCAAAAAAGCGCTGGATAAGGAAGCCGTTGATGATTTCCTGCGGCGCCGCGACCACTCCATTGAGACGGCCGTGAAGGTGTGGATGAAGAATCCAAACACCATCCTCCTCTACGAGGGTCAGCGCATGGTAGAGCGGCACCTGGGAGAGCAGGTAACCCTCATCTCGCCGGAGAACGAGTCCATCACCATCATCCTCGACGCGCAAACCCATCTTCCGCTCGCCCGCATCTTCCAATGGCGCGACGCCAACTACCACGACAAGAACACCGACACTGAAGAGTACGACGACTATCACGCGATCAACGGCTTCCCCACTCCTTTCACCATCACACGCCTCAAGAACGGCGATACCGTTCGCCAATATTTCGTTGACCACGTCAGTTTCAACCAGAACCTGCCCGCCGATTTCTGGGATCCCGATGCCGTGGCGCGGAGAATCAGAAAGTAACCCGCCAGGCGATCGGTTCGCGACACGACCGCCGCAGACCGTGACAGGCTGCCTAAAATCTCGGGTGAAACGATCTGCCGATTCGGCATCCGTGAATACGAAAAATGTAGCCTGGTTCGAAAATACGACGCAAACTACCGTCAATAGTGGACTCGCTGAAGTCACAATGAAGAGATCGGGCGAATTGCTGGTCCGAAACTGTTCAATTGCGTCGATGATAGGCTCGCCCGATTCCATGCTGGGCAGCACGTCGCGCGGTGCGATCCAGCACGGCAAGCCCTCGCCTTCCAGCATGGCGCAGACCGCATCGCGGTCACCTTGTCTTTCGCAGAATGGCCGATGAAGACGTCGTTGGCCATTGAAGTGTTCAGTTGCTTCGAGGGGAAGCAGCTAGCGCTAATACGACCCGGCTCACCCAACCGTCCGGTGGATAGACTCGCGGGGCGCGTGAGTCCGGCACTCCCAAGAAACGCCTGCGCAGGCCTGTTTATAATCCCAACGAGAGTTAATCCCACAACCCCGCTGCTCTAGAGGAGCCTTCGAATGACCTTGACCATCCAGGAAATCATGGATTTCCTGCCCCATCGTTACCCCTTCCTCCTGATCGACCGCGTGCTCGAGTTCGAACCGCAAAAGAGTGTCGTGGCGATGAAGAACGTAACGATGAACGAACCTTTCTTCCAGGGACACTTTCCCGGTGCGCCCATCATGCCCGGCGTGCTCGTGATTGAGGCGATGGCGCAGGCGGGTGCGGTGCTCCTTCTTTCGGAGCTCGAGGACCGGCACTCGAAGCTGGCGGTCTTTACCGGCATTGACGGCGCCAAGTTCCGCCGCTCCATCACGCCGGGCGATCAAATCCGCATTGAGGTGACCGTCGTGAGCTTTCGCCCGCGCGCCGGCAAAATGGAGGGCAAGGCGTTCGTCGACGGCAAGCTGGCGTGCGAAGCGACGCTGACCTGCATGATCGTCCCGCGCCGGCAGGAATCGAAGGAAGGAGCCGGTTCGTCCGAGGCGGCCCAGTGAGCATCCATCCCACCGCGGTAATCGCCGAAGGCGCACGCATTCCCAGTTCGTGCATCATTGGCCCATATTGCACCATCGGGCCTGAGGTCGAGCTCGGCGAAGACTGCAAACTCATCTCGCATGTGGTCATCGACGGCCGCACCCGCATCGGCGCCCGGAATACTTTCTATCCCTTCGGCTCCATCGGCATGGCCCCGCAGGACCTTAAGTACGCGGGCGAGCCGACCATCACCGAAATCGGCAATGAGAATACGATTCGCGAATGCGTCACCATCAGCCGCGGTACCACCGGCGGCGGAGGGGTGACGCGCGTTGGCTCGGGTAACCTGCTCATGGCTTACGTCCACATCGGCCACGACAGCCAGGTGGGCTCGCACTCCATCCTCGCCAATAACGCCACGCTTGCCGGCCACGTCGTCATTGAGGACCACGTGACGCTGGGCGCGTTTTGTCCCGTCCACCAGCACTGCGTGGTGGGAGCCTACTCATTTATCGGAGGGGGCACCATCGTAACGCAGGATGTGTTGCCGTTTTCGCTTACTTCATCGAAGCGCGAAAACCGCGCTTTCGGGATCAACAAAATCGGTCTGGAACGGCGGGGGTTTTCCGCACAGCGCCTGCGGGAACTGCAAAAGGCATACAGGCTGTTGCTTACGGCCAAATTAAACACAACGCAGGCGCTCGAAAAAATGCGCGCGCTCTCGGGCGACGACGTAGCGCTGCTAGTGAAGTTCATCGAGGGCAGCAAGCGCGGGGTGATCAAGTAGGAAGCCAACCGGAATCTCTCGCCACGAGTGCAAAAGAACGGAGCTGAGCATGAAACTCGGCCTCATCGCCGGCAACGGCCGCTTCCCTTTCCTGCTGCTCGACGCGGCGCGGGCGCAGGACACTGAAGTCGTGGTCGCGGCCATCAAAGAAGAGACCGACCCCGAGATTGACAGGCGCGCCGAAACCGACGCCGGCATTACCGTCCACTGGCTCTCTCTCGGCGAGCTTTCGCGCCTCATCGACACCTTCCAGAAAGCCGGCGTTACAAAGGCCGTGATGGCCGGCCAGGTCAAGCATAAGCAGATTTTCTCGTCGATCCGTCCCGACTGGCGCCTGGCCAAGCTGCTCTTGAACCTGCGCACACGCTCCACCGATGCGCTGCTCGGCGCGATCGCCAAGGTGCTCAACGATGAGGGCATCGAATTGATGAGCTCAACTTCCTACCTGGAGCCGCTGCTTGCCGCCGAAGGCGTGCTGACGGTCCGCAAGCCTGACAACGAGGAACGCCTCAACATCGAATACGGACTCAGTGTGGCGCGATCCCTGGCCGGGTTCGACATCGGGCAAACCGTCGTCGTCGCTGCGCAGGCCTGCGTGGCCGTTGAAGCCATGGAGGGCACCGATGCAACCATCGAGCGCGCCGGAAACCTGATGCGTTCGCTCGACGATTCGGTCCACGGCGACGCCGCAGCGGAGCCGTCAACTCTGGCCCGCCGCCTCACCGTCGTCAAGGTGGCCAAGCCCAACCAGGACCTCCGCTTCGACGTGCCGGTCATTGGCATTGCGACAGTCGATACCATGATTCGCGCCGGCGCAACCTGCCTCTCCATCGAGGCCGGCCGGACCCTGCTCTTCGACCGCGAATCCCTGCTCAAGCGCGCTAGTGACGCCGGAATTACAATTGTGGCTGTGCCCCGGTGATACAGTGAAACGGTGGGCAGTGAACGGTGGCCGAAGTTTCATGCCGCTTTGACCATTCGCCCCGATCTCCTGTTCGCTGGTCCCCAGTCCCCGTTCCCAACCACCCGGAGGTTTCAAGATGAACAAGCTTCTTCTTATTGGAATTCTGGCGGCCGTAGTGCTGTTGATTGCTGCTGTGCCGTTTGCGACCGCCCACGCTGATGATCAGACGATGCCCGCTGTGGGGCAGGTCGCGCCTGCCTTCACTCTGCCTTCGCAAACCGGCGAGCCGATCTCGCTCGACAGCTATCGTGGCAAGTGGGTGGTTCTCTACTTCTATCCGAAGGACATGACCACGGGCTGCACCATCGAGGCCCACAAGTTTCAGGACGCGCTGCCGCAGTTCGACGCCAAAAACGCAGTAATCCTGGGCGTCAGTGTAGATACGGTCGACAGCCACAAGCAGTTCTGCACCAAGGATTCTCTGACGTTCCACTTGCTTGCAGATCCCGACCACAAAGTCGTCAGCGCATACGGCTCGCTCGGCGGATTTGCTGGAATCATCCTTGCCAACCGGAACACCTTCCTGATCGATCCCCACGGCAAAATCGCTCAGGTTTGGGTCAAGGTGAATCCCAGTACCGCAGCTTCAGACGTGCTCGCGGCAATACCGTAGGCGCTTGACCGTCTGCTTCCGGATGCTGGCTCGAAAAAGGACTGGACGATGCCGACGCAACTGGCGCGCGACTTCCGCGCAGAGCTCGATAGGCTGCGTGTGGAGCTGCTGGCGCTTCCGTCATCGCATGCCGATGTGCCCTGGCGGCCGGGCGGATGGACGCGCAAGCAGATCGTGGGACATCTGCTCGATTCGGCAACCAACAACCGCCAAAGGTTTGTGCGGGCGGGGATTGACGGGCATTATGCTGGCCCCGGATACGCGCAGGACGAGTGGATGACCGCGCACAGATACAGCAGCCAGGAATGGAACACTCTTCTGCGCTGGTGGCAGGTGGAGCACGAGATTCTTATGTCTGCCGTGGACCAGATCCCGGAAGAGCGGCTGACCGCAAGCTGTGTCGTGGGCAAGGATGCGCCGGTCACGCTGCGCTTCCTGATCGAGGACTACCTGCGCCATCATCGGTGGCACTTCAATCAACTGCGAGCGTCTTGATTCAGCGCGGAGACTGCTGGCAAATGCAAGACGGCCCGGATCGCTCCGGGCCGTCTGTTTGCGACCGAAAAAAATGGGCCTGAGAACACCGCAAGCGGCTCCTCTCTGCTTGAGGCAACCGGCGCCGTTCGTGTTGCTGGCTACTTCTTCTTGCCCTTTTTCTTGGCGGACTTCTTTGCCTTCTTGGACGGCGCTTTCTTCTTGGCTGCTTTCTTCGCCGCCTTCTTCTTGGTCACCTTCTTTGCGGCTTTCTTCGCCGGAGCCTTCTTCTTGGCGGCTTTCTTTGCAGCTTTCTTAGCCGGTGCTTTCTTCTTTGCTGCCTTCTTGACAGGAGCCTTCTTTGCGGCAGGCTTCTTCGGCTTTGGCGGTGCGGCGGGTTTCGCGACAACCGCGATCACCGTCTCTTCGGCAATCACTTCGTCGTCATCTGAGGAAGTGAGGATGCCGACGGTTTCCAACTCATCTTCCTCGTCAGCAAAGGCTTCGACCTGACCGGAATCCAGGTCACCCGGCTTCCCGAGCGGGTCGCCGTCACTCATCGCGTACATCCTGAGCACATCATCCATCCGATTGCCTCCAGCGGACTGCCGCTGATCAACTTATCTTTGCGATTCGTCGAGCACGCAATACAGTTTTGCTCGCGCAAGCGATTGTAGCCTTAGCCTGCCCACAAACACAAGCAAAACGCAACTATGGAATGGGGGGAGGGCGAATTTTTTCACTGCGCGGTCTTAGCCAGGCCAGCTGACTTGTGCGCAGTCCCTGCCCTGGTCGCTGCGCCAGCCTTCGCCGCACGGGATGGGGCCTTCCTGGGCGCCGGGCTGGCCGGTCGACCTGAAGCCTGGCCGGGTGATCGACGGGTCGAAGCGTCCCTCCGCGGTTTTGACTCGGAGGCCCCTTTTCGCGAGGCAGAACCGGTCCCAAGTTTCGGTCTTGACCCTGCGGTGTACGTCGCGCGCCGATGCCGAATGGCCGTGCGGATGGGCAGAGGTTCCACCACGTGCAGGCGCCGGCCCGGTATCACCCGAATGCCAGACGGAATATTGTTCCAGCTCCGCAATTCTCTCAGCGAGACGCCAAAACGATCCGCTATGGTCACCAGAGTATCGCCTCGGCGAACGGTGTACAGCCTGGAGTGGGCCGAGGGCTCAGCGGCGGGTGGGACTGGGACAATGAGAGCCTCAACGCTTGCGATGCTGTCGCCCGTCGTAAGCTGGTTGACCTTGGCAAGATCGGCGGTCGATACACGGTATTCCTCTGCAACTGAGGCCAAAGTGTCCCCAGCGACAACCGGATGGTAGCGCCACGAATTGCGCCGGGGTTCCGGGACGAGGGCCACACGTTGATCAAAAAGTGCTGCCGTGCCAGCGGGCAAGTGCAGATCGAATGGACTATCGGGCGGGGTCACCATGCGCAACAGGCTGGGATTAAGCGCCTCGATTTCATCCACGGGGGTTCCAACCAGATCGGAGACGAGGCGTACGTCGATGGAATAGTTGATCGTGACCGTATCGGTCAGGATCGGTGGGTCGAGAGTCATATCGCTAAAGCCGTACTGGTCGGGGTGATTGGCAACGATGATTGCAGCCAGAATTTCTGGAACATAGTTGCTGGTTTCGCGGGGTAATTCGTTGCGCTTGTAGAGCTCCCAGAAATCGGCGTAGCCAGTCTTGGCCACTTCATGCTGGATGTTGCCGGCGCCATGGTCATAGGCCGCCATTGCAAGATACCAGTCGCCGAGCTGGTCGTAGAGGAACTTCATGTAGCGGGCATAGGCACGAGTGGACTTTTCCGGATCGAACCGCTCATCGACATATGAGTCGCGCTTTAGGCCATAGTACGGACCGGGCATGAACTGCCACATTCCACCGGCGCGGGAGCGGCGATTGACCGCTTGCGGCTGAAATCCCGACTCGGCAACTGCCAGATAGATCAGGTCCTGCGGCACGCCCTCGTCGGCCAAAATGCGCTGAATCATTGCCTTGTAGTGGCCGCTGCGCTGGAAAGAATGGAGCAAAGTATTATGGCCCTTCTGCGTATTAGCAAAGAAGTTGATATACGAGGCAACGTAGTCGTTCACCACCAGCGGTAAGTCCGACTTGGTGGTAGCCAGATCGGCCGTGGCCTTGGCAACGAGGTTTGGATCGGACGCGAACGTGATGTCGCTGGCGGCCTCTGACGGCGTGATTTCTTCATTGGGCACGAAGCCGTTGCCCTGCTTGAGCGCCTCCATCTCGAGGCCATTTACCAAATCGACGATCTTGTCGAACTCATCCTGCAACTCCGCATTGGCCCTAATGTCGATGCCGCAGGAGAGCATCAGATCGACAGCGCGGTCGAACTCAACCTTGGCATCCGCAAGCGCTCCTTTCTGGTAGTCGGCACTGCCGCGTGCATAGGCTGCCTCAACCTGCGTAACCAGAACCCGTATGTGCTGCTCCTCCGGGGTGAGAGGGGGTGGATGGTCAGCGGCAGGAGCCTGGGATGGAGCAGGCAACGGCAACGCAGGCGCGGAGGCCTGCCTGGGCGGCGCCGCGGAGGCTCCCGCGGGCGCTGTCGGTGTGCAGCCGGTCAGAGCCAGTGCAAAGGCGCTGGTTCCCGCCATGAACCGCCAAGCCGCCAATCGACTCCGATCGATACGCATGAAAAGCCGCAGCAGAGCGCGCAACTGCAAGACCGCAGGGTGCACTATGCCGATGATAAGCTATGCCATGGAGGCCGAAAGGCGGCGCGCACACCGCAAATGAAGCCTGGAACACGCTCTACAAACCCTCCGAAAGCCCTTCCATGGACGCCCGCTTTCTTCGCAACTTCGCCATCATCGCCCACATCGACCACGGCAAGTCGACGCTCAGCGACCGGCTCCTCGAGCTGACCGGCTCGGTGACCGATCGGGAGATGCAGGCTCAGATCCTTGACGATATGGACCTCGAGCGGGAGCGCGGCATCACCATCAAAGCCCACGCCGTGCGCATGATGTACAAGGCACGCGACGGAAACACCTACCAGCTCAATTTGATCGATACACCGGGCCATGTCGACTTCAGCTATGAGGTCTCGCGGTCTCTGGCCTCGTGCGAGGGCGCTCTTCTTGTCGTCGACGCGAGCCAGGGCGTGGAGGCCCAGACGCTCGCCAATGCCTATCTCGCCATTCATCACGGCCTTGAGATCATTCCCGTTATCAATAAGATCGACCTTCCTTCAGCCGACATTCTGCGCACCCAGGAGGACATCGAGCAGGCCGTCGGCCTGGATGCCACCGACGCCATCCCTGTAAGCGCCAAAACAGGCCAGGGGGTCGAAGATGTGCTTGAAGCGATCGTGCACCGGCTTCCCGCGCCCAAAGGCGATGCGGATGCGCCCCTTCAGGCTCTCATCTTCGACTCGTGGTTCGATGCCTATCGCGGCGTGATCGTGCTGGCGCGCGTCATGCAGGGGACGATGCGCAAGGGGCAGCGCATCCGCTTCATGTCTAACGGCAGGGCCTACGAAATCGAGTCCATGGGCGTGCTCAGCCCCAAGCCGGTCGAAATCGGCGAGCTGACGGCGGGCGAAGTCGGATTCTTCGCCGCCACCATCAAGAATGTCGGCGACACCAAAATCGGCGACACCATTACCGACGACGCCCACCCCGCCGCCCGTGCGTTGCCGGGCTTCGAAGACATCAAACCCATGGTCTTTTCCGGCCTCTACACCGTGGACGCGCACGAGCATACCCTGCTCCGTGATGCCCTGGAGAAACTGCGTCTCAACGACTCCTCCTTCTTCTTCGAGCCAGAGAGCTCGGTCGCGCTCGGCTTTGGCTTTCGCTGCGGCTTTCTCGGCCTGCTCCATATGGAGATCATCCAGGAGCGTCTGGAGCGCGAATACGAGCTGGACCTGATCACCACCGCGCCGGGCGTGCGCTACCACATCACCTTGACCGACGGAAACGAGATTGACGTCGACAATCCTTCGCGCTGGCCCGAGCCGCAGTCGATCGCAAGCATTCGCGAACCCGTCATCGCGGCTAAAATCCTCACCAACGAGGAGTACGTCGGCGGCATCTTCAAGCTGGTTGAGGAGAAGCGCGGCAAACAGATCAACTTCGAGTACGTCACGCCCACCCGCGTCATGCTAACCTACGAGCTTCCCCTCAACGAGATCGTCCTCGACTTCTACGATCGCCTCAAATCGATCTCGCGCGGCTATGCCTCGCTCGATTACCAGCTTGCCGGCGAATGGGAGTCGCCCATGGTCAAGCTCGACATCCTGGTCTCGGGCGAGCCGGTCGACGCGCTCTCGATCATCGTGCATCGAGACCATGCCTACGAGCGCGGCCGGGCGCTGGTCGCGAAGATGCGCGAACTGATTCCGCGCCAGCAATTTGAAGTCGCCATTCAGGCGGCCATCGGGGCCAAGGTCATCGCCCGCGAAACCGTCAGCCCCCTGCGCAAGAACGTCCTGGCCAAGTGCTACGGCGGCGATATCACGCGCAAACGCAAGCTGCTCGAAAAGCAGAAGGAAGGCAAGAAGCGCATGAAGCGGATTGGCAGAGTTGACATTCCGCAGGAGGCGTTTCTGGCCGTTTTGCGCGTCGGCGAGGAACAGCAAAAGTGATGCCAAACTTATGCCAGTCTGTGATTTTTGTCACTGGAAATTCATCGCCGACTGTGGAAAGCGGCCGAAATGCGCAAGAATGCGACGGTTGCCGCCATCGCCAGCATTACTCGAGGGAATTCAGGGAAGTCCCATTCAAAAACAAAGGGTTAGACCTTCTAACAGAATGAGACGCTCGCTGACAAGTGGGAAATTTCTGCTTCTCCCCAGGGCTTTCCGGGAGAAATCCACAAAAATTTCCACAAGCAACGAGTTGCGGAAGGATAACGCAGAGGCCCCGTTACCCAGGGGCCTCTCCGCGGAGTTAATTCACTCCGCTTAGTGGGAGGATGAGGGCGCTGAGGACGGCGCGTGCGTTGGAGGCGTCGCAGCTTTCGGCCGAGGTGCGTCGGCCGCCGGCTGAGCCGGCGGAGGCGGTACACCGGACTTGACGTTGTACGCGTCGATCACCTCTTTGGTGATGTTGGTGCCGCCGCTGGCGTAAAGCACAGGCGATTGCTGCTGCGAAATGTCAAGGACCAGGGTAAATCCCTGGCCTTCGGCGTAGGTCTGCATCACGTCGTACACCTTCGAAGCCAGCGATGTGTATAGATCCTGCATATCCTGCTGGCCGTCGTTGCGCAGGTCCTCAGTTTCGCGATCCAACTGTTTCTTCTTATCGTCAACGGCCTTGCTCTTGTTGGCGCGCTCAACGTCGCTCATAGTGGCCGACGGGTCCTGCAGCTGCTTGTTCAATCCGTCGATCTCGTCGCTGAGAGCTTTAAGGGCCTCCTCTTTGGGAGCGTACTTTTTCTGGAGGTCGGCAAAATCGCGCTGGCCTTCGTTGGTTTGAGCCACGGCAAGCTGGAATGCGATGACGGCGATCCTGGCCGATCCGGCGGATGAGGCGGCGCCGGCCGCTACGGGCGGCGCTCCGACGAAGGCCCTGAGGGCCGGAAGCATGTCGGCTCGAATGTCGATCTCCACGTTCGCGGTTGTCGCATCGTGCACAATCACCTGGAGGTTCCCGAATGAGACCGTTTGGACCCCTCCGTCTTTGATTTCTGTCGAAGCTAATGGAATCTCCTTGCGGGTCCCCGAGTAGGCACAGGTGACCGACTTAACTGATCCGCCAGGCAAGTACTTGATGTTGCCCTGCGCGTCGGAAACCATGTTGACGGACATGCCTTCAATCGAGCACTGAATATCCGGAGAGATCTGAACGTAGCCGGCAGGTGGTGTTTGGGCAGCGGCGCTCAGGGCGAGGCCTGAGGCCAGCAATAAAACAGATGCTAGCGGTCGTATCATTTGGATCGAAAACTCCTTCGGGAATCCCGTTCGGCTGCGCTATTAGACGCAACAACGTGCTTGACTCATCTCACAAAGCTCACGGCTTTTCTCAGGGAACTCCGCGCCGGCCGGCACAAGGGTGAAAAGAACGCGATTGGAGACGTCAGCAGGGACCAAGTTGATTATACAGGGGCCGGTGCGCGGTCCCCGGCCCGAGATTTCCCAGTGTGCTTCAGTCCCGATCCCTGCCTTTAGTGGGCGGCGGGCTGCGGCTGGGGCGCATCCACGCCTGGTTGGTTCGCTCCACCCGGCTGGCCGGCTCCGGGACTCTCGGGCGGAGGCGCCGATACGCCCGACTTCAAGTTGTAGGCATCGATGATGGTCTTGGTGATATCGGTGGATGGCACGGCATAGAGCACCGTGGCGTTCTGCTGGTCGCCGGCGTCGAGGACAAGGGTGTAGCCCTGCTTCTGCGCGTAGTCGGTCATCAGCGCGCCCACCTTGGCGGCTACGCCATTGATCAACTGTTGCAAGTCGCCCTGGAAATCGCTTTGCGCGTCCTGGGTATCGCGGTCCAGCTGCTTTTTCTTGTCGTCGAGCGCGCGGGTGCGGCTCATGCGCTCTTCTTCGCCTAATTGCTGGCCCTGATCCTGCAACTGCTTGGTCAGGGTGTCAATCTGGTCGGAGAGGGCCTTGAGCTGCTGTCGCCTGGGATCGTACTTCTTCTGCAAGTCGGCGAAGTCGCGCTGGAATTCGTTGGTCTGGCTGACCGCGGCCTGAAAGGCGATCACGGCGACCTTGGCCGGGCCGGCGGAAGCGGCTGCACTGGGTCTTTGCGGGGCAGATGTCTGGCCGGCGGCTGGAACAAGAGACGCCAGTGTCACTAAAAGGGCGAACAGGGGCAAACGCTTCATGCGATTCAACGACTCCTTTGGAGTTCCCGCGCGCCAGTCCGGTCAGCGCGGCAGCCTCCAATCAAAGCTTGCCGACAGCCTCTGTTCGGCTGCACTGGAGGACCGTCCGGCTTGAATCCTGCTAATTAAGCATCCGCGCCGGGAACTAGAGGGGATTATAGGAGCCTGAATTGGGAGCGTCAAACCAGCCGCGAACCGGGGCCAAAGCTCGTCCGCGACGGACGCGGGCCGCTTTTTTGACGCTTTCCTGCATTGTGCTCCAACCGGAGAAATGATCAGCAAACTTCGCGGAAAAAATATCCGGCGCGGAATGAGGGAATTGGAGGGGGTTGGAGCGGCCGAGGGGATTGACATCGCAACCGCCCGGGTGCTTCAGCCAACAGGCTCATCCTTCGCGAAAGCAAAAGCCGGATGGATTTCCCCGGCCCTGGACGCACGGAAGCGAGAGCATCCAAAGGCGGATTGATGGAGCGGGGATCTAGAAGGTGGTGGAGATGGTGAGCCGGAAGGTCTTGCGCGGCTCGCGGAAGATGTCCTGCGCGCCGTAAGACTGGATGGCTTCCTGATAGGTGTAATCGCCGGCGCCGCCGGGCGGGAACATGTCGCGGGTAATGAGCTCCGCCGAGCAGCTCAACTGCTTCTGGCCGAGGTTCACGTCGTTGCAATAGGGCGTTTCATAGAGGCGGAGGGGGTTATAGGCATAGTAGAGGCGGAAGGGCGCATTAATGACCGGCATAATGACCGAGAGCTCGGTTCCCAGGGACATGCGGGGAACAAAGTTGGTGCCGGCCACGGGATGAATATCTTTGCGGAAACCGACCTCTGAGCCGGGAATGCCGCCCTGGCACGATCCGTTGTTGTAGACCGGGCAGCCATAGAGAGGTTGCGTGAGGCTGGCAAAGCCCTCGGGGCTCTGCTTCAACTGGCCGTGATTGGTCGCGACGTCGATGCCGAAGTCATCGAAGAAGGAGAACATGAAGGGCCCCACCACGGGAATGCGGTACTCGGCGTTGGCAGTCAAGTCGGTATCGCCGCCAATAGAGGCGACGCCGTAAACGGGGAGCGGGACCTGGATGCACTGGTTGTCCTGGGGATTGGTGGGGTCGCGGGGCACGCAACTGCCGTCGGGGTTGTCGAGTTGGAAGTTAACGCGAGTAGGCACATAGCCATAGGGAGTGGCGCCGCGGACGTCAAAGCCGCGCAACTCCATTTCGCCGCCCGCATAGAAGCGGTTGTTGGGAGGAGCCACATCGCCGCCGTAGCCCTGAATGTATCCGAGCTGGGCACGGAGGCCGAGCACGTTGCGCCCGTCCTTGGCGAACTTCAGGTAGTGCATGGGGATGAATTGCTTGTACGCGACCACCGGGTTGACATAGCGGACGCTGCCCCAGATACCCGATGTCTGCACAAATGCGGTGTATTGCTTGCCATCGCGGGGACGGATGGGATTGCTGACGGTGTCGTAGGTGTAGGTGAGCGAGATATTGCTGTTGATAATGCCCGCCAGCGGGTTCGACCCCTGTACCCCGGAACGGAAGGCGATGGTCTGGAAAAAGGTCGAAGAGGCGGTGCTGAAGGCCGTAATGGTGGACTTGGTGAGCGAGTAGGTCATGCCCACGCGCTGGAACGCATGCCTCTTGAGGGGATAGCTGAGTGAGAAATTGAGGCCGTCGGATCCGACGTTGTAGTTCTGCGTCAGCGATTTCTCGGCCGCGGATAAATTAAGCGAGGCGCCGGTGGTGGCCTGGTAGTTTTTGGCGGCGTTGTAGTCCTGCTTGTTGTTGAAAACCTGGAATCCCATGTTGACGGGGCGGTTGCGAAAATACGGCTGCGTGAAGCCGAAGAGGAAGGTGCGGCTGATGCTGCCGAGGTTGGCCTGCAGACTGAGAGTCTCGCCCAGCCCGAGAAAGTTGTTGGTGGAGTAATTTACGCCCAGGAAGGCGCCGGAGAGCCCACTGACGCCGCCATTGAGCCCAATGGAATTCTTGCCCTTCTCCTTGACCTTCAAGAGCAGCTCGACGGTGCCGTTATCGGGATCCTGGTGGGCCTCAGAGTCCTGATCGACCTTGAGGGGCTCGAAGTATTCGAGCTGATTGAGGCGCAGCAGGCTGTACTCCCACAGCTGCGAGTTGTAGACCGAACCCTCATCCAGCAGCAGCTCGCGGCGGATCACGCGATCGCGGGTGATGGTGTTGCCTTGGAACTCGATACGCGAGACGAAGAACTGCTTACCCTCGTCGATGTCGATCTTCAGCGAGACGGTTCTCTTCTCGTCGTCGTAGACTTCGGCGGGGATGGCGCCGAAGTTGATGTAGCCGAGGCCCCCGTAGGCCTTTTTGAGGTTGTCGAGGCCCTTGCTGATCTCGGTGGCGTTGAACCAATCGCCATCCTTGATGGGGAAGGTGGAGCGCAGGGCTTTCATGTTGGTGATCTGCTTGTTGCCAGTGAAGGTAATGGTGCCCAGGCGATAGCGTCCGCCTTCTTCAATGGTCATGGAAATGTCGATGCGCTTGCCGGTGCGCGGCCTGAACGTGAACCAGTTGAGGCCACCCTCGTCGCGAATCTGGGTTTTGGGCTGTTCCACCGCGGCGCTGGCATATCCCTTGTCGCGGTAGGCCTGGCGAACGCGCTCCGTGTCTTCCTCGAGCTTGGAGGAGTCGTAGGTCTGGGGAAAGAGGTCTTCGAAGACGATGGAATAGGGGATGCCGATGGGCTTGAGGTTCTTCATGGAGCGGCGCAGGTAGAGGGCGCTCAGATGCTGATTGCCCACAAAGGTGATTTTGCCCACCTTCACGACGGGGCCTTCCTTGATGTTGAAGGTAACCTGGACCGAAGCCGGAGGAACGGTCTTGACGTCGGTTCTGACGGTCGCGAACTGGTGGCCATGCTCAGCCAGCAGCTCCTTGATGACGGTTACGGCGTGCGTGATCCGGGTGGGGTCGTACTGGCTCTCCACCGACAGGCCCACCTTGTCTTTCTTGAAGGCATCGAGGATGTCGGAGTTGGTGACGGAGTTGTTGCCCTTATAGATGATGTCGCGGATGGTGGGCTTCTCGCGGACAAACACGTCGAGGATAACGCCTTTCTCGGAGTCCTCGCGCTCGATGCGCAGATCCTCGAAGTAGCCGGTATTCCAAAGGGAATTGAAGTCGCGCTCGATAGAGACCGGGTCGTAGGTGTCACCCGGATGCGTAAACATGCGGGCAAGGATGGTTTCCTTGGGAATGCGCCGGTTTCCGATCACGCGAATCTGGTCGATGGTGTCGGAAGTCTGCGCAAACGCCGCACCCGCGCACGACACCAGAGCGGCCAGGATGAGGACACGCGCCATGCTGCCCAGCGCTGAAGCGGCCGCGGAGAGGGAAGTGCGCCTGTTCTTCACCGGGTATGAGGCCTTCGGCGAACACAAAAACCTTTTCGTGCCATGTTTCGGGTTCACGGGAAGAATTTGCACACCCTCATTCGCTCGAAATCCGGTCTTTCCACGAAGATTTTGATCGTTCCTAACGGAAAGATCGATTCTACAGGACCGCGCCCACCCTGCCCAAACTCTGCGGACCCAAAAACGGCGGATCGCCGTTGGGGAGCGACGCGGGCGTTGACGACAGGCCCGCGACCGAATCCACAACACAGATTCCCAGCCCTGCCCGGCGCCACGGGCCGGGATGAATTCTTTTTCGAGAATTCATCCCGCAGTCGACCGGAGCCAGGCGCGCCGCAATGCCGGGTAAGCTGTTCCGCACCCGGCGATATGCTCCTTAGACGCGCGCAGCGCGATGAGGACAGCCTGACTCAAGCCGCCGGTCTCGATGGCCAAACCGTTTCCGTCGAGCGGGCATCTTATGTGCATGGGGCCAGTTGGAGCGATGGGATTCGTTCTCATCTTCTTTCTCGATCAGCTACCATAGTATGTTCAATGAAATGCCTGGCCGGAGTTACACTTCGGTGCAGTCCGGCGGGGTACCCGAGGAGCGGGCGGGCGCAAAACAGAGCTTAAACCGGCCCCGTACGCGGCTGCGGTCGATGGCGGGTTCGCAGGTCGCCCAAGCGCCGTTAAGACGCCAGCCCAGGAGCGAATACCAGTCCTATGATGTGGATTGTCCGGCTTGCGCTGCGGCGGCCTTATACCTTTGTCGTCTTTGCAGTGCTGATCCTGATCCTGGGCGTCTACAGCATTGCGTCGATGCCGACGGACATCTTTCCCAACATCGATATTCCGGTCATAACGGTGGTGTGGAACTTCGCGGGCCTTTCGGCGGACCAGATTGCCAACCGCATAGTGACCAACGCCGAGCGCGGCATGACGACCACGGTCAACGACATCGACCACATCGAGTCGCAATCGCTGGTGGGCGTTGGGATCATCAAGATTTTCTTCCATCCCCACGTCAATATCGGGGAAGCCGTGGCCGAGGTGACGGCAATCAGCCAGGTGCAACTGCGCTCGCTGCCTCCGGGGACAACGCCGCCATTCATCATCCAATACAACGCCTCCAGCGTTCCGATTTTGCAACTTGGCCTGTCGGGTCCCGGCCTGGACGAAGCGCAATTGAACGACATTGCCACGCAGACCATCCGCATTCAGATGGCCACCGTGGAAGGAGCGCAGACGCCGTTCCCCTACGGAGGCAAGCAACGCGAGATTATGGTGGATCTGAACCTGCAGGCGCTGGAGGCCAAGGGGCTCTCTCCGACCGATGTGGTCAACGCCATTACGTCGCAAAATGTGATCGCGCCCTCGGGAACCATCAAGCTCGACCGCTTCGAGTACCAGGTGGAGAGCAATTCCGCTCCGTCGCTTCTCGAAGCATTGAACAACATGCCCGTCAAGACGGTGAATGGCGCGGTAGTTTATATCCGCGATGTGGCGCACGTGCGCGACGGCAGCCCGCCGCAAACCAACATCGTCCGGGTGGACGGCCGGCGCGCCATTGTGATGAACGTCATGAAAACCGGGTCGGCCTCAACCCTGGACATCATCGAAAACGTGCGCAGGATCATCTCCAGCCCGAGCCTGAAGGGCCAGCTGCCTGCCCAGCTCAGAATCGCGCCGCTGGCCGATCAGTCGATCTTCGTGCGGAGCGCCATAAGCGGCGTGGTGCGCGAAGGCATCATTGCAGCCTGCCTGACCGCCATCATGATCCTGGTCTTTCTGGGCAGCTTCCGCTCCACGCTGATCATCGCGGTTTCAATACCTCTTTCGATTCTTTGCTCGCTCATCTCGCTCTACGCGCTTCACGAGACCATCAACATCATGACCCTGGGCGGTCTGGCTCTGGCGGTGGGAATCCTGGTGGACGACGCTACGGTGGAGATCGAAAACATCAACCGCAATCTGGAAGCGGGCAAGGAGATCGAGCAGGCGATTTTGGACGGCGCCGCCCAGATTGCGACACCGGCATTGGTATCGACGCTGTCGATCTGCATCGTCTTCGTCCCCATGTTCCTGCTCAGCGGCGTGGCGCGCTACCTGTTTGTGCCGCTGGCCGAGGCGGTGGTCTTCGCCATGCTGGCCAGCTATCTGCTTTCTCGCACCGTGGTGCCAACCATGGCCAGGTACATGCTCAGGGAGCACGATGACGCCGAGATTTACAAGAAGCGATTGAGCCGCAATCCCCTGGTCCGGTTTCAGTTGGGTTTCGAGGCGCGCTTTGAGGCTTTCCGCCAGGGATATCTGCGCATGCTTACCCTGTGCGTCGATCACGCGGGAGCGTTTTTGATTGCCTTCCCGGCGCTTGCTTTGATTTCGCTGGGATTGACGCCGTTCCTGGGGCAGGACTTTTTCCCTTCGGTTGACTCGGGCCAGTTCATGATTCATGTGCGCGCGCACACCGGCACGCGCATCGAGGAAACCGCGGCGCTCTGCGACCACATCGAGGGAACGATCCGGCAGGAGATTCCGGCGGGTGAGCTGGCAACGATCCTCGACAATATCGGCTTGCCCTACTCTTCGCTGAACCTCTCTTACTCAACCTCAGCGCCGGTGGGTCCGTCGGATGCGGATATTCAGGTGCAGCTGAGCAGGAAACATCATCCGAGCGCGGCGTATATCGAGCGATTGCGCGAAGTTCTGGCGCGAGACTATCCGGGCGTGACGTTTTACGTGGTGCCCGTGGATATTGTGACCCAGATTCTCAATTTCGGGCTGTCGTCGCCCATCGACATTCAAATCATCGGCCCCGATCTTTACGCCAACCGCGCGCTGGCCGAGCGCATGCTCAACGAGGTCCGCTATGTTCCGGGAGCAGCCGATGCGCGCATTCAGCAGCCGTTCAACTATCCCAACTTCACGGTGAACGTTGATCGCACGCGGGCCGCGAGCACCGGTCTCACGGAGCAAAACGTCGCCCAGAGCATGCTGGTGGCGCTGAGCGGCAGCTTTCAAACCAGCCCGAACTTCTATCTCGATCCGCGAAATGGAGTTTCGTACAACATTGCTATCCAGGCGCCGCAATACCGGCTCGATACGATGGCGGCGTTTGAAAGCCTGCCCATCACGAGTTCAGCGACCGACGCGGCCATGACGGAACCCTCTACGAGCACTTCGACGGGAGCGCCGGGAGCGGCCCCGCTGGGCAGCGTCGCTCCGGCGGAAGCGTCCGGCGCTACGACCGCGGCGCCCGGGGCGCCAAAACCGGTGCAGGTGCTGAGCAACGTTGCCGACATTGTCCCGGGCGCCGAGCAGGGCACCATCAGCCACTACGATGTGCAGCCGGTGATCGACATTTACACCAACGTGGAAGGCACCGACCTAGGCACAGTGACCCGGGCCATGGAAAGGATAGTGGCCAGGCACGAGAAGGATCTGCCCCGCGGCTCGCAGTTCATTCTGCGCGGGCAGAGCGAGACGATGTACCGGTCGTATTTCGGCCTGTTGAGCGGGCTGGCCTTCTCGATCCTGCTCGTCTATCTGCTCATCGTGGTCAATTTCCAGTCGTGGCTCGATCCGTTTCTGATCATCGCGGCGCTGCCTGCCGCGCTGGCAGGAATCGTCTGGTTTCTGTTTCTCACCGGGACGCGGCTTAGCGTGCCGGCGCTGACGGGAGCGATCATGTGCATGGGCGTGGCCACCGCCAATTCGATCCTGGTGGTAAGTTTTGCGCGGGAGCAATTGGAAATCCTTGTGGGCGATGCGCGCCGCGCGGCGTTGAACGCGGGCTTCGTCCGGCTGCGTCCGGTGCTGATGACGGCACTGGCCATGATCATCGGCATGGTGCCCATGGCGCTGGGGCTGGGCGACGGCGGCGAACAGAATGCGCCGCTGGGACGCGCCGTCATCGGGGGGCTGCTGGTGGCCACTGTGGCAACGCTATTCTTTGTGCCAACTTTCTTCTCTTTCATTCACGGCCGGCTCGAGCGCCGACACGAGCGCGAGCTCGATGATCAATCCGATGCCGCTCAATTCGACGAATTCGACGCCAGACCGGAGTAGGCGATTATGACTCAGGAACCGAATCAAAATTCTCAACCCGCTCGAGCGCACCTCGATCACGCTCCGGAGGCCGCTCCTCTTTCGCCGCGCAATGCACTGGTGGGAGTGGCCGCAGTTTTGTTCATCCTGGCGGTGCTCGCAGCAGCGGGAATCATTCGCCGCTGGCATTCGAGCACCGTTCTTGCCCAGCGGACCGATGCTCTGGCCCCGCCCACGGTGACGCTGGCGCCGGCAAAGGCCGGAGCTCCGATTGAGACGCTTGTGTTGCCCGGCAACGTGACCGCGTTTACCGATTCGCCGATCTACGCCCGCACCGACGGGTACCTCGACCACTGGTACGCGGACATCGGCGCGAGAGTGAAGAAGGGCGAGCTGCTCGCGGTGATCTCCACGCCGGAGCTGGACAAACAAGTAACGCAAGCTCAATCCGACCTGGCTACTGCAGAAGCGAACGCCAACAACGCGCGCATTCAGGCGGAGCGGTACTCGGACCTGGTGAAATCGAACGCCGTCTCGCAGCAGGACACCGACACCTTCGTGAACCAGGCTGCCGCCACAGCATCAGCGGTCAAGTCGGCCCAGGCCAACCTCGACCGCCTGATTGAAATGCAATCGTTCGAGAAGGTTTATGCGCCGTTCGACGGCGTGGTGACGGCGCGCGAGGTGGATACGGGCCAGTTGATCAGTTCAGGTTCCGGACAGAGCGCCGGCACGGAGCTGTTCCACATGCAGGCGCTCCAGATGTTGCGCGTGTACACCGACGTGCCGCAGCTTTACTCGGAAACCATGAAGCGTGGAATGAAAGTCGAGCTCACCTTCCCCGAGTACCCTGGGAAGACTTTTACGGGTATCCTCGTGCGTACATCTGACGCCATCGATCCCGTGAGCCGCACGCTGCTGGTAGAGGTGGACCTGGACAATCGTAACGGCCAGCTGATGCCCGGAGCGCTGGCGCAGGTTCACTTCAAAGCGCAATCCGCTCGGCCGGCCTGCATCGTACCCGCTTCAGCTCTGATCTTTCGACGGTCCGGGATGCAGGTGGCGACTGTCATCCGGGGCGGCGGCGGGACCTTCGCGCACCTGGTTTCTGTCGTGATCGGCGAAGACGACGGGGCTACGGTCGAGATCGTCAGCGGCCTCAATCCCGGCGATGAAGTCATCCAGGACCCACCCGACTCGCTCATCGACGGAGAAAAGGTGACGGTGGAATCGTCTGAACGCGCATCGTTCGGCGGAGGGGGAATTTGACCATGGCGGAGCGGCCGCCAAATAATCGTGCACCGTTGCCGCGCGCAGTTGGCCGGCTTGTATCGTTGTTGGCTGGCGGGGTCTCCAGGGACGTCCTCACCAGGGCGGCTTGTTCCGCAGTTTTCTGCCTTTTTATTGCCGGCTGCAAGCCTGTGGGCCCGAGCTACAACCGCCCCGGCTACGACGCGCCGGCTATTTACAAGGAAGCCGGCGCGACGAGCGTTGCTGTCCCACCCCCGAATCCGCAAGGCGGAGCATGGCAGCCGGCGAATCCCTCCGACGGAATGTTGAAGGGCAAGTGGTGGGAGATTTACCAGGACCCGCAGCTCAACCAGCTTGAAGAGCGCATCGACTCGAATAATGCGCAGCTTCGCCAGCAAATGGAGCTCTACCTGGCCGCCGAAGACGAGGTGCGAGCCGTGCGCGCCAATCTGTATCCCACGCTCACGGCCGGTCCTTCGATCAGTCGCGACCGCGTTTCCGCGAACCGGCCGCTGGCTACCCCGGGCAGCACCACCACTTACGGCGACTTCGTCATCGCGGGCCAGGCCAGCTGGGAGCCGGACTTCTGGGGCCGCGTTCGCCGCACGGTGGAACAGGCTCGCGCCAACGCCCAGGCCGACGCCGCCGACGAGGCCAACGCGGCTCTCACGCTCCATGCGGAGATGGCCACCGACTATTTCGCTTTGCGCGGGCTCGATTCCCAGGTCAAGCTTCTGAACGACACGGTGACGGACCTGGAGCACCAGCTGGACCTGACCGAGCGGCGTTTTCACGGCGGGGTGGCTACCGAAGTGGATGTGGCACAGGCACAAACGCAGCTTGAAACCGTCCGCGCCGAGCTCGTCGACCTGGGCGTGGCGCGCGCGCAGTACGAGCACGCCATCGGGACTCTGGCCAACTTGAATCTTGCCGGGTTCAACATTCCGCCGTCGCCGCTCGACCTCAAGCTGCCGCAGGTTCCGCTGGGCGTCCCGTCGCAACTTCTTGAGCGGCGGCCCGACATCGCGCAGGCCGAGCGTCTGGCCGCCGCTGCCAACGCGCAGATCGGCATCAACATCGCCGCGTTCTATCCGGCGATCACGCTGGGCGGTACCGGCGGCTTTGAGAGCACCAACCCCGGGAACTGGATTGAAGGCTCGAGCTCGCTGTGGAGCCTGGGCGCACAAGCCACGGAGCTGCTGTTCGACGCGGGCCAGCGCCACGCGCTGACCGACGCTGCGCGGCATGACTACGAGGCTCAGGCCGACGGGTATCGCAATGCCGTCTTTCAGGCTTTCGACGACGTGGAGGACCAGCTTGCGGCGCAGCGCATCCTGGAGCAGGAAGCGACCGCCGAGCAGCGCGCGGTCGACGCCGCGCGGCATTCCTTCGACCTGTCAAATACGCGCTACAAAGGCGGCGCCACAAGTTACCTGGAGGTGCTGACTGCCGAGCAGACGCTGTTGCAGGACCAGGTGACAGCGATTAATATCGTGAGCCGCCAATTTGCCTCGAGCGTGAGCCTGGTGCGCGCGCTGGGCGGCGGCTGGGACCGGACGCAGCTGCCCTAAGGATGGGGCAATTCGGGATTTGCAGGGTATTCACAGGGAAACGAGCAACATTCTCCGATTTCTCAGGCATCTTACGAGCGGAGGATTCCCTAATGAAGCTGCAACACGCCGTTTTAGCACTCGCATTCCTTTCCCCGGGTCTTATGGGAGGTCTTGCTTCCATGAGTCTTTCGGGAGGCGTCGCCCTGGCCCAGGGCCAGGATCATCACGACAATCACGAGTACGTGGAGCACAAAGATTGGAAGAAGGGCGCACACATCAGTCACGACGACTGGGGCCGCGGCGATCAGGTCGACTACCGCCAGGTTCATTTGGCCGCGCCGCCAAGCGGCTACGAATGGCGCATGATTGATGGTTACTACATCCTCGCCAACATCTCCACGTTCCAGATTCGCGCTGTCGTCCGCGTGCAATAAATCGTCCTGTGCCGGAGCCGCCTTACAGGGCCACAGCGGCGGTGCTTCCATTTTTTATTCGACTACGGAGACAGGTGCGAAAACGCCGCCGCAGGCACTTCGACCAGGGGTGTCGATGGCCCGTCCCACAGCAGGCGCGGCGCGCCGTCGCTCGAGGTGTTGAGGGCTTCGATATGGATCGCATGCAATCCGGCGCGCAGGCCCAGCGAGCCACGGCCGTAGCGGAGTGCGTTGCCCGGCGAGCCGCAGACGAGCCCGAAGGGCGGCCCGGTCTTCGCCACCTCCATTCCGTCGATCACAAGTCGCGCGCCGTCGCGGTCGATGAGGTGAAAGGTATAGCCTCCGTCGGCAGGAATGTCGATGAAGCCGTCCCAGGAGGTGGCGAATTGCTTCAGCCCCGGCGAACCTGCGATGAGATTCGGTGACTGGCCGGCAAAAGCCGGCTGGAGGGTGGAGAAGTCGGGCAGGGTGGTCCATGTACCGGGAAAAATATTCCAACTCAGGCCCGGCGCAGGCGGCGACGCAGACCTGACCGCATCGTGGAATTGCCCGACGGCCACCAGTCCCTGCGCCGCCCAATCCTCGTGTCCGGCGCTGCCGGTGACGTGCAACAAAACGCGGAACCGTCCGGCGCCATTTTTTCCGTCGAGCTCGGTCCCCAGCGCATCGGGAAAGCGATGACGCACGCGGCGGCCTTTGGCCGAGCTTCCATCGCCAAAAAGCCAAGTGTATTCGGCGCCGGGCATGTCCTCGGCCGTGAGCGTGACTTTCCGGCCCGGCGAAAAGACCAGCGGATCGACGGTGAACGCGGCGACGAGAGCAGGCGCGGGAGCGAACCCGGGCTGCTGCGCGCCGCCCGAGACGGAGAGCGGCAACCCGGCGTCTGAGGTCACGCGCGCCTGACCGTATTTCACGTTGTCGAACGTCACGCCGCTCACATCGCCGATGATCGTCGATTCGGCAAGCGGGGGCTGATCGAGCGCCCAGATGTTGCGGAATTGAAATCCGTGCAGGCTGGGTTTCTCCTGCTCCATTTGCTCAAGGGAATACCAGTTGTCGAGGAAAATGTTCTCGAAGCTAACCGCAGAGCGGTCGCCGCTGGCCCCGTTTGCGCTCCATAGGCCGAGCAGGCCAAATGTTTGTCCGCAGGATCCGATGCCGGCGTGCAAAATGTCGGAGTCGCGGAAGGTGAAGTTGTGGAGGTTGTAGATCTTTTGCGGCCAGCCCAATCTGACGACATTGGAGATGCTGGTGGAGAATTCGCTGTTCTCGACCAGAATGTTGTTGACGTCGGCGCCGGGCGTGGTCATGGCGGCCTGAGTGTACCCGTCCCAATTGCCGAGCGCCGCCAGGTCGTCGTCGGAGGCGCGGAAGAAGGAGTGATTCACGACGGTGTCGCCGCCGCCCAGCCAGTCCATGCCATCCTGATTGGCATTGCCCGGGTCGCCGGCGATCACGCGGAGGTCGTCGAATGTGAGCCCGGTGGAATCCTTCATCTGGATGGACCAGGTACGCGACCGGATGATGCAGGTCAAGCCGTCGATCTCAATGTTGCGGGCCTGGTCGGTTACGATGCAGTGCCAATCGGGCTGGTGCAACCAGCCAGTGTCGGCGTTCGGGTCCTGCGGGCCGTCGTAGAGAATCGTTCCCCGCCCCAGCACTCTTACGTTTTCCACTTGCCACAGGTTCAGGCTGCCGAAGACGAAAGCTCCCGGCTCGAGGTAGATGGTGTCGCCGGTTTTGGGGTTCAGGCTTTCGCGATGCACGCCGACAGGCACGATGGTGACGCCGGGTCCGGCGGGCGGCGGAGGCGGAGGCGGCGAGTCGGCAAATACGAACAGCATGCGCGCCTGGTTGAGGAAGTCGCCGGGCCGCGAGATGGAGAGCTTGACGGGACCGGGAATCCTGAAGCGGATGGTTTGGGGCTCGCCGTCCGGGTGCGTCGCGCGCAGACCCAGCCGCCAGGGCTGAATGTCGACGCCGCTATCCCAGAAATGTGGATCGGCCGCGGTAACCGAAATATCCGCAGGCCCGGTGGTATCGAAGCTCAAGAATTCATAGTTCGAAGCGGCGTGAGCGACGTCGACGCGCTGGTTGTTCACAGTGACGGCGAAGAAACTGTTGCGCATTTCCCCGGGGACGGGCGCGGCCTGAATCTGCGCGGCGGCGCGGACAGCGCTCGACAACGCGAGCAGGACGAGGAATGACGCGCGAAAATCCCGCAAGAGGCGAAACCCTCAGAAAGGATTCAGGAAACGAGACCACTGTAGCACTGGGGACCGCAGAGCGAGCGCGGAGGGCCAAGGCGGCGAACCTAACCCGAAACTGACGCGGCGAGCAGTTTGCAAATATAATCATCCCAGGTTCTCCATTCAGCGCGGCGCGTTGATCGTTTCGCGCCGGTCTCGATGTGGGCCGCGCGCTGGTACTGTCTTCAAGATGAGCCAAGACGAACTAATGCTGGTGACTGGCGCGACAGGCTTTCTCGGCGCACAAGTGGTCCGTGAACTTCTGCAGCGGCAGCCGAGCGCGAGGCTTGCGCTGCTCATCCGCCCACGGGCGGGGCAAGCGCCGGCGCAGCGCGCCGAATCGATCGTTGGGGCAGCAAACGCAGAACGGGTGCGGATTCTCGCCGGCGATGTGAGCGAGCCCGGCTGCGGACTGGACGCGGCCACACGGCAGCGCATCGGCGCGGAAGCCACACGCGTGATTCACTGCGCAGCCACGGTGCGCTTCGACCACTCGCTGGAGCAGGCCAGACAGATGAACGTGGACGGCACGCGAAAGGTGCTGGACCTGGCGGCGTCCATGCGCTCGCTGAGAAGCCTTGCGTATGTCGGCACCGCATATGTGGCGGGAGAGCGTGAAGGATTGATCCGTGAAGATGAGCTCGACGCGGGCCAGCATTTCCGCAACACATACGAGCAGACTAAGGCAGAGGCAGAGGCGCTGGTACGTTCGCGTACGGGCTCACTTCCCTGCGTTATCCTGCGTCCAAGCATCATTGTTGGGGATTCGCGGACCGGTGTCACATCGAGCTTCAAAATGCTGTACTGGCCCCTGAAGATCTATTCAAGAAGGCTTTGGCGCACGGTGCCGGGATTCCCCGACGCGGTGCTCGATATTGTGCCCGTCGATTATGTGGCCAAAGCCGTGGCGCAGCTGGCGTTCGACGAAGGCGCGCTGGGCAGCACCGTTCACTTGTGCGCCGGGCCGAGGGGCAGCGCAACCATCGAGCGCGTGGCAAAGCGAGCGGCGGAATATTTCAAGGTTCGGGAGCCGCGCTACGTCGATCCTAAAATCTTCTTTGCTGCGATCAGGCCCCTGCTGTCTCTGGCGCTGTGGGGGCGGAAGCGGCGCGTGCTCATCGACGGGCGCGCCTATCGCGATTACTTCACCATGCGGATGCAGTTCGACACCACCAACGCCGAGCGGCTGCTGGGACCGGTCGGAATCGTTCCGCCGCCGGTGATGGACTATCTCGATCGCCTGCTCCACTATTGCGTGGCCAGCGATTGGGGCCGCAAGGAAGTCCCGGCACAATGAGACTCATTCGCCAAATCCGGCTGGCCCGCGACCGCGGCATCACCGTCGCGAATCTTTTGGACGAACTGCTGCGGCAGAAGGGTGATTACGAAGTCTCGGTCAGCGAAGACGGGCCATTCCATCTCTCCGGCCTGCATGCGGCGGTCTGCCGGATCGATTCCTTTCTCCGCCATACGGTCGGGCTGCGGCCCGCCGAGCCGGTTGCCATTTACTGCACGAACAATCGCAACTGCTTCCACTGGTTCCTGGCCATCATCCGCGCCGGCGGCATCGCAGTTCCGCTCAACCCGCAACTCTCGCTAAGCGAAGTGCAGCGCATTCTTTCCGATAGCGGGACCCGGGTTCTGGTCGTCGACAAGGCGGTCTTCGATCGCAGCATTGTCGACCGCGGCGTGCTCGACGTCCGCGCCTGGATCCAGCCAGACGATGGGGCGGAAACCATGGATGGTTTTTTGCGAGTGGCCGATTGCGGCGCGCCGCTTCCGCCGGCGGCCATCGATTCCGGTGCGACGGTGGCTGTTTTCCATACTTCGGGCACCACCGGATTTCCCAAGGGAGCGGCGCTATCAAGCCGCGCTCTGCTGGGAGCGCGGGCCTCGACGATATTTGCCGGAACTTTCCTCGGCTCCAAAGATCTTGCCCTGGTGGCGTTGCCCTGGTCGCACATCATGGCGGTCAGCATTGCGCTCTATGGCTTGATGGCCGGAATCCGGGGATGCTTTCTGGAGCGATTCGACGTTGAAAACGCGGTCGATCTGGTGGAGCGATTCCGCGTGACGACTTTTGTTGGGGTTCCCGCGATGCTTGCCCGGGTGGTGAACAACGATCCCGACCCGGGCCGGCTGGCAAGCCTGCGTGTGTGGCTTTCAGCGAGCGACTATCTGCCCTCCGAGGTCCGCCAGCGCCTGCGTGACTTCGGCGCATTGATGTACCTGCCGGGCGGCAAGCGCGTTCCTCCGATCATCCTGAACGGGTACGGCATGGTCGAGCTGGGAGGATTGGCGATGATGGGAATCGAATGGTCGTTCCTGCCCGGCAGCGGCCAGCTATGCTTTCCCGTTCCGCCGTTTCGAGTTCGCATATCCGACGAAAATGGCCGGCGGGTGCGAGCGGGCGCGCCCGGAGAATGCCAGATTCGGCGGCGCGGCCTGAACCCGCACTACTGGAAAGATAAGGACTGCAGCAACGGCCTGTTGACGAGCGACGGATGGCTGCGCACGGGCGACCTAGCGACGCGCAACCGGCTTGGGCTGGTGCGGATCGTAGGGCGGGCCAAGGACGTCATCAAATCGGGCGGGTATTCGGTCTATGTGCGCGAGCTGGAAGAGACGATCCTGGCTCATCCCGCAGTGGCACGCGCCATTGCCTTCGGACTTCCGCATAAAGAGAAGGGCGAGATACCGGCGGCCGCAGTGGAGCTTCAGCCGGGCGCGCCTGAAGGTGAAACCGACCTGCTGGAGTGGTGCCGTGGTCATCTGGCAGCCTACAAGACGCCGCGGCGCATCTGGATCCTCGATCCGGGCGGCCTGCCGCAGAATTACAACGGCAAGTTTCTAAGGCGAGTGTTGCGCGAGCGGTTCTCAGAAAAAATCGCCTAGTCGTGGCGAAGCGCGTCGACCGGGGAAAGGTTGCCCGCCCGCCAGGCCGGAGCAGCGCCGGCAATCAGTCCAGCGATGAGAGCGATCACCATAGCTTCGGCAAGCAGCGGCCACTCAATGGAAGCGGAGACGAAGGTCGCAGTCTGCGGCAGGCTGGCCAGCACACGCAAGGCACCCCATCCCAGCAGGAGACCGAATACTCCGCCGCCCAGGCCCAGTATGGCTGACTCAAGTTCGATCAGTAACAGCACTTGCCAGCGCTTCCACCCCATGGAGCGCAGGGTGCCGATCTCCTGCGTGCGCTCGAAGACGCTCATCACCATGGTGTTGGCGATGCCCAGAATTCCGATCAGGAGGGCGAGCGTTGAAGTGCCCCAGGCGGAGGCCTGCGCAAGCCTGACGAACTGATTGTCGCTGGCGCGCTCGGCCGCGGGAATGGCCTTCAGGCCCGGGAGAGCGGACTCGATCTCAGCCTGCGCGCGCCTGAGGTAGTGATCCCATGGTTCGCCACGCGGAGCAGGGCGCAGGCGCACGTCAATCGTCGACACTTTGCCTTCCACGCTGCTCAACCGCTGGAGCTCGCCGAGCGGCATGATCACGGCGTCGGCCTGGAGCGCAGAACTGGCGTGGTAGACGCCTGTGACCGTAAACGGCGACCCCTCGATCTCCAGAGTGTCTCCGGGCGCTTTCTTCAAGCCTTGAGCCAGTACATCGCCCAGCAT
>JASHSG010000261.1 GCA_030040935.1 Acidobacteriaceae bacterium
CGGCGCAAGAACGTGGGGACATCCAAATCTCGCTCGGGTTGCTCAGCCGGCCCTGCGAACAAAGCCGGATTGGTCCCGGCGCCGGAGTCGCCCGGGGGGGAAGCAAAGTCCGCAGCATAGTCGCGCCGCTGATCAGGTCCCGCCGGCCTGTCTTCAATCTCCGGCCCAACCGGGGAAACAGTTTCACCGTGGTCGGCAAACTCCGCGCTGCGGCCGACAGCTTCGTTTTCAGGTACCGCGACGGTAACGGTAGTGGCCACGCCTGGCGCAGCTGCGGCAAAGAAGAATCCATCTCCGTTATCCGGAGGCGGATCGTCTTCCTCGCTCATGAACCGGGCCGGTTGGGCCGCGGCTGGCGGCTGACTTTCGCGCATCCAGCTGCCGGGAGCGACGACCGGCACCGAAATCACGGCGGTCTCCTCGACATTCAGCATGCGCGCGCGCCGCTCCGGCATCTGGTCGCGGAAGCCTGTCGCGATTACGGTGATCTTCACTTCTTCGCCCATCTTCTCGTCGAGCACCGCGCCGAAGATGATGTTGGCGTCTTCGTGAGCAGCCGATTGAATGAGCGACGAAGCCTCATTGACCTCGGAGAGTTTCAGCGAGCTCGATCCGGTGATGTTGATCAAAATGCCGCGCGCGCCGTCGATGGCGCCGGCTTCGAGCAGCGGCGACGCCATGGCCGCCTGCGCCGCTTCAATGGCGCGGTTCGTGCCCGAGCGCAGCGCCGTGCCCATCACCGCCTGGCCCATGCCCGCCATGGTCGTCTTCACATCGGCAAAGTCGCGATTGATGATACCCGGAATGGTGATGATGTCGCTGATGCCCTGCACGCCCTGGCGCAGCACGTCGTCGGCGATGCGGAAACTTTCGAAGAAGCCCGCGTCCTTGGCGACCGCGAGCAGCTTTTCGTTGGGGATCACGATCATTGTGTCGACGCTGTCGATCAGCTCTTTCAGGCCGCGCTCGGCCTGCATGAGGCGGCGCTTGCCCTCGAAGGCGAACGGCTTGGTGACCACGGCGACGGTAAGGATGCCCATCTCGCTCGCCAGCGACGCAATCACCGGCGCGGCTCCTGTGCCTGTGCCGCCGCCCAGGCCCGCGGTCACAAACACCATGTCTGCGCCTTCCAGCGCTTCGATGATCTTTTCGGAATCTTCGAGAGCGGCGCGCCGGCCAACGTCGGGATTCGAGCCCGCGCCGAGCCCTGAAGTGAGCCGCACCCCCAGTTGCAGCTTGACGGAAGCCTCCGACAGCTTGAGCGCCTGCACATCGGTGTTGGCGGCGACAAACTCCACGCCTTCCATGCGCGCCTGGATCATGCGGTTCACGGCGTTCGATCCGCCTCCGCCCACACCCACCACTTTGATGCGCGCTCCGCGCACAATTTCGTCGTGAAACTGAATGCGCATCTCACCGGCCTCGCTGATTGTGCGTTCCATTGGGGCTGTGCTCTCCTCGACTTTTATCTGCTTCCTCATCGTGATCAACCTCGCTCCGCGTGGTGTTTTTCCGATCTCAATCTTCCGGCTGCTGCCAGCTTGCTCCCCTGTTCTCCTGGTTCTGCGTTCCCGGTCTTTAGAAGCTCGCCGCAAACATGGCGCGCAACCGATGGCGAAAACTGCTGTTGTTATCCTCTGCCGCGCGCGTGACACGAGTACGATGCGCATAGAGAACCATGCCAATGCCGACGGCCCAGGCGGGATGGTTGAGTTCCTGCGGCATGTGCGGCAAGCGCACTGGCAATCCAGCGCGAGCCGGCGCGCGCAGCTGGCTCTCGGCCACGTCGAGCATGCCAGGCAGCATCGACCCTCCGCCGGTGAGTACGCAGCCGGCTCCGAGCGCGTCGACCACGCCGCCGTAGCGCAGGCTCTCTTTCACGTAATACATGAGCTCGCGGGCGCGGGGCTCCAGAATTTCGGCCATGGTGCGCAACAGCAATGTGGCCGGTGCGCCCTGTGGCGTGGTGATCTCCACCTCTGCCAGTTGCGGAACCGCTGTGACCACCGCGTTCCCGTATTGCTTCTTCAACTCCTCGGCCTGCGCCACCGGCAATTGCAATCCAATGGCGAGATCGCTGGTGAAGTGTGCTCCGCCGATGGGGACCGACGCGGTATAAGCCACAGCACCTTCGAAAAAGACCGCGAGATCCGTTGAGTGCGCGCCAATATCGATCACGCAAACGCCCAGTTCGCGCTCGTCAGCTGAAAGCGTGCACTCGGCTGCGGCAAGCGATTCCAAAACCGCCTCCGAAACCTCAAGCCCTGCGCGATTTGCGCAGGTCACGGTGCTTTGCAGCGCGCTGCCCCCGCAAGTGGCGATGTGCAGCTCCACTTCAAGCCGCGCGCCCACCATACCGACGGGATCGAAAATGCCAGCCTGTTCGTCGAGAATGAACTGCCGCGGCAGCAGATGCAGAATCTCGCGGTCGGCCGGCAGCTCGATGGCGCGAGCGCGTCCGATGGCGGAGCGGACATCTTCGCCCGTGATCTCGCGCATACCGCGGCTCAGCTGAAAACCGCCGGTAGTGTTTACGCCGCGAATGTGTGGCCCGCCAATGCCGATCACGCACTCGTCGATGTTGTCGCGGGCTATGCGCTCGGCCTGCTCGCTGGCGGCGCGCACCACTTTGGCTGCCGGCGCAAGCTCTGCAATCAGCCCTTTCCGCATTCCCGTTGAGGCCGTCACGCCGTGTCCGCGATAGCGTGGCACGTTTTCGTTGACGTCGGCCGCCAGCACGCGCGTCCATGCACTGCCGATATCGACCACCACAATCAGGTTGTTCTGCTTTTGGCCCATGCCCCGTCACCCACCCTGCGCCACGTTTGACTGCGACGCCCGGTTGTTGCTTGCCTTGGCGGCCGCAGCCGGACGTGCTGTGGAAGCTGAGGTCCGTTTCGGTGTCTTCTCGATGGCAGCCCGCTTTGCCGGAGCCGTGTGCTTTTTATTCGTGGCGGGCTTGCTCTTCTTTGCCGCAGAGCCTTTTGGCTTCGGCCCGCTGGCCGGCGGCGCTTCCTCTGGAGCCGTGGCCTGGGCAGTGGTCTGCGTTCCATCGGGGCCTGGTTCGCCGCCCGTGTTCTCCGCTGCCTCCTTGCCGGAGGCCATCTCGAGCACCACCTGATTGTCGTAGCGCAGATCGACGGCCGCGAGGTGCGGGTACTGTTGCCGCCACTGCGCGATGTGCGCCTGGTAGCGCTCGTAGCGCTCCAGGAAATGATCCTCGCCAAAGTGCGCCAGAATGTCTGCGCCCTGCTCCGGCATCAGCACGCGAGCGTCCTCAGGATCGGTGAGGTCGATCTCCGAGATTTGCTCGGAGTTGTGATGACCGTCAGCGTCCAGCTCCGCCATCATGCGCATGTAGACGTCCATCCGCTCTTTGCGCGAGGCAGCAGGATCGCCGGCATCGATTCCCGTCAAAACCGGAAACGAGTAATGGTGCTTGGCCATCGTGGAGGGCGCCATGTCCAGCAAAACGCCGTTGGCATCCACCAACCCGATCTCTTCGCGATGGCGCGTGAAGGCAACTGGCTGCCGCTCCACCACCGCCACGCGAATCTGATTGGGCAGCACGCGCATCACCGTGGCCCGCTCAACCCAGGGAATTTGTTCCAGTTCTCGGCGGCGCTGGTCGAGTGGAACAAAGAAAACGTTGCGCCCGATATCTTCGCCGAAAACGGGCATCATCTCGGCGCGGCTTACCTCGGTCAAGCCGGTGGCCTGAATGTCTTCGCTGCCCGCAATGCGGAAGCGCGGGTCGCGCTCCAGCGTGTGACGAATCAGGAGGCCGGCAGTGGTGAAGGCGACGAACACGAGAAGCGCGCCGGCGGAGAGAAACACCCGGCCCAACGTCGAGGCCGGCCGCCACCAGGGCCGCTTGGATTTTCCGAAGCGGTCGCCCGACGGCCGCAGGTTGCCGTCGCCATCCGGATCGTCGAACTCGAGCGGCATGCCCGGCGCGCGCCTGCCTGCCGCTCCCAATCGAAATTGTCCCGCCAAAGGCGAATCTTCCCGCGTGCGCCGCGAACGAATCTCGGTGGGCGGGTCGTCCTCCCATAAGGTGGGCCGATTTGTCGTATTCCCTTGATTCGCCAATTGATTCGTAAGGCTGGGCCGCGTCGTCAAGCGTCGCCAGATTTCACTATAGCCCGCACTGAGTTGTGAGTTTTCCGCGAGATTTGCAGGGGTACCCGTCGGGTTACGGGGTTGGACGCCGACCATTTACCAAAACCTGCCGACCAGAGGTTCATGGTGAAGAGGAGAAGCCGGGAACTGATCTCGGAGGGCCGGTCGCGCTGGTCGCGCCCGCAGTGAAAAAGAGGACACGAACCGCTCGAAGAGAGCGATCGCGAACCCGCTCCACTTCAAAAAGTCTGCCCCCTTATGCCCCGGGGCCCCACCAGTCGACGATTCTGGAAATCTTCAAGGCTCCGCTTTCATCGGATCTCACGGTGAAGACCTCTTGATAGACCTTGAAGCTCAGCGGACCCGAGGTGAACGTCACATCGGCGACGACCCTGCTGACGCCGCTTATTGGATCGGCTTGTTCGCCAAGTATCTTTGTGTTAGACGCGGAGAATCTGAATCCCGATTTGCGCATCTGGCTGAAGGCCGTTGCGATGTCACCCTTGAAGTCGGTGGCGAGGTAGGCGCCTGCGGCCACTTGATCCGCCCTGCCGATCGCCTCAAGATACTTCAAGACTGCGATCGCGGCCGGCGTTGAAATGCCGCCGTTGTTGTGCACGTCATCTGGCTCAAGCGCTGAACCCTTTGTAATTGTGTGATATGCAGCCGATGCGCCATAGCAGGTGGTTCCCGGCGGCGCGGGAAACTTCTGCCCCTTCCTCCCGCTCTCATTCACGATGGGAACGTGCTCCCCTAGAATGGCGAAGGTTACCGTGTCGCCAGGCGCGGCGAGAAATGAATCAGGGTACTCGAAGAAGGAGTAGTAATTCAGAGGCGGGTTCGCCGGAGGATATTGCGCCGGATGTCCGCACATTGAAAGGACGCTCACGTTGTAAGTTCCGGGAAGAACCTGCGCTCCACTGTGAGCGCGCACCCATTTGCCATTGACCTGAATACTGAGGTTGATTAAGAAGGAGTCGCCATCTACGACGATCGTGACCAGTTCTGAAGCGGGACGCTCCGGCCCATCGTAAAGCTTCAGGTTCTTCGCATAGCCGATGGCACCAAGCACCGCGATAGACTGGACGAAAATCGCTGCAGTTGCGAACGCTCGGAAGAGCTTCATGGTCCGTCAAATCTCCCTCGCCCCTTGATACTCGGTGGAGCGCCGCTGATTGCTCGCCGCTTTCGATCGATCAAGATTACTATGTTCGCGGCGTTGCCTTGCCCATTTGAGCATGGCCGGTATCCGCGGGACCACCTGGCTCGCGCTACTTTGGGTCGAAGGAGCGGATCAGGCTGCATCGGGTGCCTGCGCATGGCAGAAGGGAGAAGATGTTCGGCCTGCATCGCCAGCGGCGGTGGCGGCGGAAACCTTTCGCGCCCACATGTCCAGCCCAGGGTGCAACCCATCACAACCACTGCAACGTTTGCACGGAGTCGGCGGGCAGCTCGACATCGAGAGCGCTCGATCCAAGAAGCAACTGAACCTGCCGTTCTTCGCCGCTGTTGGTGAGCACGATGACCATGCTCCCGTCCGGATTGCGGAACCCCGCGTGAGAGACGGTGTTTGCTGAGGCCTGCGCCGCGCTGTCGGCCACTCCGTTGGTGCCGATGACTCGGGCTCCGCGCCGCACATGCTTCGAGTAATGCGCAATCGCCCAATAGCGCGGGTTGCGCGTGATGTTGTGCGTGGCATTCTCAATGGTTATGACGCCAGTGGCCGGGCCATTATACGGTTCATCGGGATCGCGATGCCCGATATACGGAGTTCCGTTCTCGTCGAGGGCCAGGTTCCAAACGGTGAGAGAACGCGCCCAGTTCCTGAAAACGCTGTTAGCCCATTCCGCCCAATGGGTCCACCCGGCGAGAGGATGCGGGCCCGGTGTGCCCGTCGAATCCGGATTCCGCAGAGGCCCGCCCTCGGTGAAGTAGGCGTTTTTTTGAGGAAATGCATCGTGCACCCGCGTCATCCCGGACACATCGCCTGCGTAACCGTGCCAGGCTACGCCGTCGATAAACTGATAGGCCGCAGGATCACTCAGCTCCCCAATGGCACGGCCCCACAAATTGAAATTGTGGTCCAGAATCCAGATTCTGGTCGCGCATCCGGCGCCGCGCAGCAGAGGGCCAAGGTACTTCTTCACAAACAGGATTTCGTCCTCCTGCGCCCACTGGCAGGAGGGATAACGGCCATCGACAGTCGTGTCGACCTCATTCTGCACCGTGATTGCGTCGATCGCTACGCCTTCGGCTGCATACGCTTCAAGAAACTTCAGAGAATACCGCGAATAGGGCTCAAGTGCGCTCTTGCGGATCGTGCCGCCCAGCATGGAACGGTTGAATTTCATCCATCCCGGCGGGCTCCATGGCGAGGAAAAAAGAAACAGGTCGGGATTGAGCTTGCGCGCAGCTCGCAGAATGGGAAGGATATAAGCCTTGTCGTGATCGATGGAGAATTTCTTGAGCTCCGGGTCATCCCCGTCGCTATCGTCGAAACTGTAGATCGATCGCGAATAATCGCTCGAGCCGATGCAGGTCCGGCAGACATTCAGCGCCATCTCGCCGGGATCGAAGATCTCCTGCATCAAGGCCGCTCGCTCGTCGTCGTGAAGCTGGCTGAGCAGGTAGCACGACGCATCGGTCAGCGCCGCACCAAAGCCCAGAATCTCCTGCCGCGCGGCACCCGGATCGAGCACGATGGCATCGCCGGCAACCTGGACAGCGGGCTTCCAGGCGAGTGGATCAGCAGGCGTATGCCGGCGGTTCCGGAAGGTGCTCCAAACCTGCACCGGCCCTGTGGGGAGTGCCGAATCGCCCCAGGCCGGAATCCTGTCCAAAACGGCCGACATGACCGCTGACGCCGACGCTGCCTTCAAGAATTTCCTGCGTGAACTGCCCGTCATGGTCCATTTCTCCCTGAGACGGCCCGACTTCCGCAGGCCGGATTATAGCTCCGTATTCGACAACCGTTCATGTCCGGGGGAATCATCCGTCGGCGGAAGCTTCGAGCGCGGCGAGGATCTGCGGGGCAAGCTGGCTCACGCTGCCGGCGCCGAGGGTCAGGATGAGGTCGCCGTCGTGCGCGCCGGCAGCCACGGCGCTTACAGCCATCGCGAACTCCGGTGCAAAGTCGACGCGTGGGCCTTCAATGCGCTCCGCAAGCCTCTCGGCGGTCACGCCGGGGATCGGTTCCTCGCTGGCGGCATAGATGGGCAGGACAATCACAGTGTCGGCGTCGCGGAATGCGCCGGAGAACTCGTCCATAAGATCGAGCGTCCGGGAGAAACGGTGGGGCTGAAAGACAACGTGGATGCGGTCTCGACAGCACTCTCGCGCCGCAGCCAGCGTGGCGCGAATCTCAGTGGGATGGTGGCCATAGTCGTCGACCACCGTGACGCCCCGCGCCGCGCCGCGCTTTTGAAAGCGCCGGTCGACCCCACGAAAATTCGCGATCCCCTCGGCAATTTTCCCGGGCGTCATTTCCAACTGCTGGCCAATGGCGACGGCCGCCGTGGCGTTCAATACGTTGTGCCGCCCGGGCACGTGCAGCTCGAACGGACCCAGCGGCCCCGCGACGGTATGAACGTGAAAGCGTGAGGAACCGGATCGCTGCCCTGATCTGAGACCCGGCCCTGAATCGACCAGCTCCAGCCTGTAATCGGCATCGGGCGCTATGCCATAGGTAAACACGCGCCGCCGCACACGCGGCAAAATTGCTTTGAGCAGCGGATTGTCGACGCAGGCGGTGACCGCGCCATAAAACGGCACGCGATCCATAAAGTCCACGAAAGCCCGCTCCACGTCGGCCATGTCGTGGTAACAGTCCATGTGCTCGCGGTCAAGATTGGTCACCACCGCGAGAATGGGCGGGAGTTTGAGGAACGACCGGTCACTCTCGTCGGCTTCCGCGACCAGATACCGCGAGGCGCCCAGGCGCGCGTTCGAGCCCAGCGCATCGACGCGGCCGCCCACCACCACAGTGGGATCGAGGCCGCCTGCAGAAAGCACAGCGGCCACCATCGATGTGGTCGTGGTCTTGCCGTGCATGCCGGCGATGGCGATGCCGTACTTGAGCCGCATCAGCTCGGCCAACATCTCCGCGCGCTGAATCACGGGAATCTTGCGCGCCTGCGCTTCGAGCACTTCGGCATTATTCGCGTGCACCGCTGAACTTGTTACCACGACCGTGGCGCCCGCAATGTTGGCCGCGTCGTGGCCTTCATAAATTGCAGCGCCCAGTTGCGCCAGCCTGTCGGTCACCGCGCTGCGCTTCAAATCGGAACCCGAGACTTTCATACCGAGATTGAGCATGATCTCAGCAATGCCACTCATGCC
>JASHSG010000262.1 GCA_030040935.1 Acidobacteriaceae bacterium
GTTTTTCCCGGCGTGCTTTCTCGAATACTCGGGCCAGAACCTCCTTTTCAGCCGCTCTCGGGACGACGCAAACTCCGTCAACATCGCCGAAGAGAAAGTCTCCGGGCTCAATTTGCGCTTGGCCAATCTGAGGGCCGTCCCTGAAGCCGATTATCTTGCCGCGGTGCCGATCCGTTGCGCTCCAAAAAACGAATCCCTTCAACCGAAACCACATTCAGAGTTTCGTCTTGCTTGGGCACACAACACTGTGTGCCGCGTCAAAACGAGCGCAATCATGCTAATTCTTTTTCTTGCGTGCTTGCTTTCTCCGTGGCTTTGGCTTCGAGGCCGGTTTCGGCGTTTCGCCGGATGCCGCCGATCCGCCCTCAACGAGCAGGTCGTCAATGCGGTAGCCAGCGGCTTCTGCTGACGCTAACGCCGCCTCAATCGCCTCGCTGAACTCTTCGACATGAGGACGGCTCGGCGCGGACTCGCCTGCAAGCCGCAAAAGGGCCGGCAGGTGCATCCACCAGAGAAGTTCTTCATAAAGCTCGCGGACCAAGTAGACGTGCCCATCCGCCTGGTGCACGCCACACAGCCAGCGCACGTCTGGATCGAACCATAGCGCTGAAGAAAGAGTCATCTTTTCACTTCGGGCCGCCGGCACTTCGAGAGCTGCTAACGGCCGGGCCTTTGCTCCAGTGGCCGTCGTCTCCGCTTTAGGTCTCGCTAGGTGCCCTTGCTCGCCGCCAATGCCGGCACTCGCCAGCAGTAGCACTTTGATTCGCGCCGCTGCACGCCAAGCTTCCTCTCCCTTAGATCCAAGCGCGGCAAATGCATGGGCAAATGGTTCGCGAAGGCGAAGCCGATCAAAAAGATCAAGAGCAGTCCGCTCGGGCTGCTCCGCATCGATCCACTCTGCGAGCAACTGAAGCAACGACCAGCCAAGCACCGGGCCCCATATCGCCGTCGCTGTGAGCTCAGGGCTCGGACTGGGAAGGATTCGCCGGGCCGCCGCCGTCCAGGGCGCCGGAAACAGTGCCTCCACTCGGGCCATAAGCATGGTATCGCGCATGCGTAAAGTGAATTTTGCTGACTGTAAGCCTGCCGCGCTAGCCTTGGCACCACCCGCGGCTTGATTTTGAGCTCCAAGCCGCGTCGAATATGCCGTCCTGCCCAGGATGAGAAATCTCTCGCATTTCGTCCATGCGACTTTGAGGAAGTCGTCGCGTTGCCCATCGATTCTCTTCGCTCGCACGGCGCCAACAGCCCGCCCATGCTCGGCGATATCCACAAAATGTCGCACCACGGTCGGTTCGAGAAACTGGCGCAACGCATCGTGCACAGGCTTGAGCTCGAAATTCACGAACTCGTCAGCGAGATTGGGGACGCCGCGTCCGTTCAGCCAGTTCGAGAGCCTGTCCCAAGGCTGCTCCGTCGTGGGATGGAGCTCATGCCAATCGAGGAAAACGTGGCACTGATACGCATGAAGATTCAAAGTGAGACCACGGTTAAGCAAGTCTTCGGCACGGCACAGGTATTCAAGGCCAGTGAGCGAGTCGCGCCAGGCAATGATGGCGCCGAAGTCACCGCTGAGACCCAGTCCCTCGCCCAATCGCCGCCGGCGAAGCTGACCTGATCCCTTGTCGGCAAAAGCAGCGGAGAAATCGATCGTGCCATGCGCGCTAGCGTAGCGGTTGTTGTAAATAACCAGCGCGCGTTCGGCGCCGTTGCCATTGGAATAGGCAAATACATCCTCGTTCACGAAGCCGTTGGCACCGAAAAAGTCGTAGAGCAGAAAGTTCTCACTCTCGGCAAACAACCAGCGGCGTTTGAGCAGCGGCGCAATCTCGCGCTCGTGCCGCTCGACCAGCCAATGGTCGGGATTCTCTTCGTAGCGCGGCCAGCGGTATTCCATTCCGTACTTCTCCGTGAATCCCTCGATTTGCCCGTGCCCAAACATTGGGAGGCCGGGCAGCGTGGACATCATCGCTGCCACCCCGAAATACTTGTCTCCTTTGCCGAACTGGTCGATGGCCGTACGCTCATCGGGATTGCTCATGAAATTTACGTACCGCTTCATGATGTCGGGATCGAATTCGAGCGTGTTCTTGATAACTGAGCGGTATTTGGCGTTGTCCTCATCGCGCAGCATGATCATGAAAGCGCTGTTGTACACGCGATGCATGCCCAGGGTGCGGACAAAATACCCTTCCATCAGCCAGAACGCCTCCGCCAAAAGCAGCGTGCCAGGAACTTCTTGAGCTACACGATCGACAACCTCTCGCCAGAACTCCTTGGGCATGGCGCGGTCGAAGTCCGCGTTCGACATGCCATACTCCGCGCGCGAAGGAATGGCACCGCTGGCGCCTGGGCCGGGAAACCAGAGGCGATGAAAATGCCGCTTGGCCAGGGTCATAGCAGCGTCGAATCGAATCACCGGAAAAAGCCGAGCGACGTGCAGAATAGTCTGAATCACCTGTTCGCGCACGGCCGGGTTTAGGTAGTCGAGCTGCGCAGTATCGTTCCAAGGGAAGCTAGTGCCGTCGTTGCCGTGATAAATGTAGCGGATCTCTCCAGTGGCCTTGTCGCGGCGGCGGAACACAACCGCAGCGTCGGACTGCGAGTAATAGTGATCTTCAATCTTGATTTCGACGCGGCCGTCAGACGAAAGATCGGGGCCATTGAAGCTGTAGGCGGGGTATGGTGAATCCCAGCGCGAGATGAACCATTCGGGATGCTCGACGACCCAGGGCGAGTCGATGCCCATGTGGTTGGGGACCATGTCACTAGCCAGGCGTAGCCCATGACGGTAGGAGCGGTCGCGCAGGTTGATATAGGCAGGCTCGCCGCCCAGGTCGTCGGCGATGCGATAGTCGAAGAGCGAGTAGGCCGAGGCCACGGCATCGCGATTGCCGGTGAGCTGCTTGATAGTCTTTGAAGCGCGGCTGCGTTCCCAAACCCCAATGAGCCAGAGAGAGTTGATTCCGCGATGGGCTAATGCGGCCAGCTCTTCGTCGGGAATCTCGTCGAGGCGGCCGATGTGGCGGCCATGCCAGCGGCTAAGTTGCGCAAGCCAAACGTAGGTGCTCTTGGCGATCAATACCGCGCCCGGCATCCACGCCTGATCCGGCGAGAATTTTTCGTATTCGTGCATCGAATCGGTAAAGCTGGGGACGTCAGCCCCGCCCTTAAAGGACGGCCACTGCTGCGGCCCTCCGCGTGTTCCTGGCGGGTTAAACTGTGCCCAAACGGCCAGCTCCTCCTCGCGCAGAACCTCGGCAGCCATGAGAAAAAATCGTTCCAGGCTGTCACCAATCAGCGGCTTCCAGAGCTGGCGAATGATCTCAAGTTGATCGCTGAGCGACTTCGGCGAGCGGAGCGCCGGGGCGCGCAATAGATCGAGTAAGCTGATGGCCTGCGCGCCCGGCTGCGGTATCAGAGGTCGCGTGGTGAAGTAATGCGGCATCTGCGACGTCACTTGCCGATAAACGGTCTTCTCGGCCAGCGTCCTGTCTTCGAACAGTTCATCGAAGGCCTTGAACGCATCATTCCGATTGGCCGACCAAAGCAAAAGCAGCTCTTCAAGCGCGACTGCGCGGTGTGGCATTCCTGCCGTTTCGGCCGCAAGCCATTCGGCCGGCGACACTCTGCCTTGCATTACGCTTTGCCCCGGAAACTGTTCCACAAATGCGAGCAGCATCTTGTCGAGGTTTTCAGTCCCGACTCGAGCGCCAAACCAATCCAGCGCCGCGGTCATCACCGGAGGATCGAACTGTTCGCGGTAACGAGCCATGAGCACGTGGCTGGCTTCGTCGATCAAGCCCATTGCGAAAAGTTGCCCGGCGTGGACGGCCTGATCGGGATGCTTTTCGACGTTGCGCACATGGTTGATTCGATGTGCGAATTCGCGGCACGCAGGCAAATTCGCCAGGATCACGTTTCCGTTGTAGGAAAAAAGCGACGCCGCGAACCCGTAGCGCTCCCGCGCCTTCCGCGAAATGTGGAACTCCATCGTCAAAAGATCTGTTCTCCGTTGGTTCGCTGCAGAATCTGCCGCATTCCTTCTGTGCGGTCGCGGCCAAAGCAAACGATACACGAATGGGTTAGATGCAGACCTGAATCCGCGCTGGAAATTGTGCCCGAAACTGTGATTGTAACGTTTCGCCGTCCTGCATGGCAGTTCGCCGGCCAGCGCGTTGCACTCGCAGCCGCTTTACCTCTAAACTATTCAAGGCCGGATTCCTTCTATCGCTGGCAAGGCAGCCATGAGCGCTCTCGCGCCCACGACGGCTACTTCAGGCCACGCCCAAGTCGGAGAGGTGGCAGAGCCCGGTTGAATGCACCTGACTCGAAATCAGGCATACTCGTAAGGGTATCGGGGGTTCGAATCCCTCCCTCTCCGCCAGCATTGCATGCAGCAGGCGCTCGCCGCACACCC
>JASHSG010000263.1 GCA_030040935.1 Acidobacteriaceae bacterium
GACTTTCTGGGGACGGCGAGCGTCGCCTGCGCCGCTGCCTTGTTTCCGCAGGCCGGAAAGGATCCCTGCTGGTATCTCAGGCGGCATTCGAATCAGTGGGAAAAGGTTGGGACGCCGGCGTACTGACCAAAACCGGCAGTGGCGTCGCCGCCGCATACGAATAAACATGCGTGCGTGATGCGAGTCACGACCAGAAAAACTCTTCGCGGCTAGGATCGTGGGGTATTTCCTCAGATCGCCATGTATAGCCGCACACAAAACGAAAATGGCAGCTACAACTCGCGCTGCCTCGATTGCTTTATGACCATCGCCTCGTGCGTGGAAACGGAAAAAGAGCTGGAAGAGCGCGAGGCGCACCACCTTTGTCCGGAAAAGGTACTGGCGCAACTGCTGGCCGAGGAAAAGGCAGCAGCGGCACAGGCGGCGCGGAACTGAACCGGACAGACGCGCGGCTCTTGCCGATCTTGCGCCGGGCATAAAGGCAAAACCGCAAGTGAGTTCCCTTTCCACACTTTGCGAATCGCGAAAACGGGTGCATACTGCCTGCAGGCCGGCTTTCCGCGTCTAACCTATCGACCTGGAATTCTTCCCCTTTTTTCAAGCCGGCGAGCAGAATTTCGTTCTCAGATTTCTCCATCAGAGCCGGCCAATTGGGCGGCCAAGCCTCATCAGGAAACGATCGCGGGATTGCCGCGGCAATTCCCTGCGCCGCACGTCTTATGAAGCAGAGCCGTTTTCCCCTGACTTAAACGGACTGGAGGCCAAGTATGCCTGCATCGACTCTTCCACGAACCCTGGGCGAACTGCGCGCTGGCAGGCAATTCTCCGCAGAGCGCCTGAAGACGCGAAGCGTGAAGGACGAGATGCGCGAGAACCTTATTGCGCGCCTGAAGGCGCGTCAGACGGTGTTTCCCGGAATCGTGGGCTACGAGGACACGGTGATTCCGCAGATCGTGAACGCGGTCCTGTCCAAGCAGAATTTCATTCTGCTCGGCCTGCGCGGCCAGGCCAAAAGCCGTATTCTGCGCGCTCTGACGGCGCTGCTCGACGAGCACATGCCCTACATCGCGGGCTGCGAGATCCGCGACAATCCCTTCCAGCCGCTGTGCCAAAGGTGCCGCAATCTGATCGCGGAGCGCGGGGATGCGGCACCGGTTGCGTGGCTCGGCCGCAACGAGCGGTATGTTGAAAAGCTGGCAACACCGGATGTGACGGTAGCGGATTTGATCGGCGATCTCGACCCGATTAAGGCGGCGCGCGGGGGCGAGGATCTTTCGAGCGAGCTCACCATGCACTACGGTTTGTTGCCGCGCGCCAATCGCGGCCTCTTCGCCATCAACGAGCTACCCGACCTGGCAGGCAAGATTCAGGTGGCGCTGTTCAACATCATGCAGGAGGGCGACGTTCAGATCAAAGGCTACCCGGTGCGCATGGCGCTCGATTTGGCGCTGGTGTTCAGCGCCAATCCCGAAGACTACACGGCGAGAGGCAAGATCATCACGCCGCTCAAAGACAGGATCGGATCGGAGATTCGGACGCACTATCCAGAGACGCTCGAAGAGGGCGTGGCGATTACCGCGCAGGAAGCCTGGGCTGCGCGCGGCGATCAGGCAATCGAAATTCCCCAATACCTCCGCGAGGTCGTGGAGCAGGTGGCTTTCAGCGCGCGCGAAGACAAGAAGGTGGACAAGCGCAGCGGCGTAAGCCAGCGCCTTCCGATTTCCACGCTGGAGCTGGTGGTTTCAAACGCGGAACGGAGGTCGCTCGCCACCGGAGACGCGCCGGTGGTGCCGCGGGTGAGTGACATTTACGCGGCAATGCCCGGCATGACCGGCAAGCTGGAACTGGAGTACGAAGGGGAGATGCGCGGTGCGGATACGGTGGTGCGCGATCTGATCCGGACCGCGGCAGGCAAAGTCTACGATCGCTACCTTCACGGCGTGGGCACGGAGCAGATCGAGCAGTGGTTCAATCTGGGGGGGACGGTCAAACTCGACGAAGATCAACCGGCCGCCGCGCAGCTCAGGGAACTGAAGGGGATTCAGGGGCTCATAGAAAAGTTGGCGCCGTTAGGCGTAAAGCCGGGCGACGCCGCGCCGAAGGTGGTGGGCGCGGCAGAGTTTCTGCTGGAGGGATTGGTGGCGCATCGCAAGTTGAGCCGCGACGAGCAGCACGGATTTGCCGCGGAGAAGAGCGTTCGCTTGCGCGATCGCGAAGAATCAAACCTGGAACGCAAGGAACTGGAGATGGAGTACGAAGACTGGCAGCGCGCGCGCAAGTCACGCCGCGGCGGCGGACTGAACTGACGGAGCCTTTGTATCGGGGACGGCCGGAGAACCGACGCAGTGCGCGGGTCGCGTGCCGCAAACGCTGCAAAAATAATGGGGCTTTAGCCCCCGAGGATCGCGCTGAATGCCCAGACAACTTTGTCCGCTGTTTTGTTTTCTGCTTTTTGCTGTCTGCTGTTTGCTGCTGCTGTGAACTCTGAACTGCGAACTGTGAACTGTGAATGAAACGCATCCGCTACACCAAATATACCGGCGATCTGGCCTCGGAGATCGATCTCGAGAGCCTGCTCCAGGCCTTGTCTGACTATCTGCTCGACTCCGGATATTACGACCCGCTCGATGGCTTTCAGGACCTCGACCACACCATGGATGATCTGCGCGAAGCCCTGCGCCGCGTGCTCGAGTCCGGCGACATGTTCGACGACGAGACCCGTGAGCTGCTCGACCGCATGATGGCCGAAGGCTCTCTCGACGAGTTGATCGACAAGCTCATGCAGCGAATGGAGCGGGAGAATTACATCTCCTCGATGCCCCAGAACGGTCCCATGCGAATCGATGAAGCCAATGGGCACGTAGGCAACGGCGAGGGCCGCGACCGCGAAAATGTGCGCTTTGAAGTAACCGATAAGAGCCTGGACTTTCTGGGCTTCAAAACCCTGCGCGATCTGATGGGGTCTTTGGGCAGATCGAGCTATGGGCGCCACGACACCCGCCATTGGGCAACGGGCACTGAAACGAGCGGCGGCTCACGGCGCTACGAATTCGGCGACACCCTCAACCTCGACACCACTGCCACGCTCAGCTCCGCCATCGCGCGCGAGGGGCTATCGCTGCCGCTCAATCTCGAATACGACGATCTGCAGGTCCATCAGTGCGACTACCAGAGCTCCTGCGCAACGGTCGTCATGCTCGACTGCTCCCACTCGATGATCCTCTACGGCGAAGACCGCTTCACTCCCGCCAAGCGCGTGGCCATGGCATTATCGCACCTGATCCGCACGCAGTACCCCGGCGACTCGCTTTCGCTGGTGCTGTTTCACGACTC
>JASHSG010000264.1 GCA_030040935.1 Acidobacteriaceae bacterium
CAGGGCCGGGCCGCTGCAGCCGCCTGACGGGCAGCTGATCGTCCCTGTTGTCGCGGTCGCGGAAGTGCAGGTTCCGGTCGAGCTTAGCGCCGGACAATTCTGTGCAATCATCTGGCTCCCGTTGCTGCAGTTCGCATTTCCGCCGGCTGTGGAGTTCGCCTGGGAATTACATGCGTTCGCGTCGCCGTCACTGAGGATGATCATTATGTTTTTTGAGCCCTTATTCCCGCTCTGCTGCAGGACAAGTTCGGCCTGCGCGAAATTGATCACCTGCGCATAGTAGGTTCCCTGCCCGCCCGGCGCCGAAAGGCCCGAGCAGCTGCTGCCGCTGTATCCAACCGCCTCAGCCAGTGCCGAAGCTACTGCGAGACTCGACGAATCGCTCGTTTTATACACGTCGTTGAAGGGAATGATCTCGTAATCGCCCGCATCCGTCCCGCTCGACTCCATGACCAGATTCTGGGACGTTCCTGTCGTCACATTGACGAAGTTGTACGGCACGCTTTTCACTCCCGTACCGCAGTATTCCGACTTATAGTCGTTCGCGCTGTAAGTCGTGCTCGGCGCCGGGAACACGAACAAGGCCACATCGTCCACGTAGGGTGTGCTCGAAGTGCAGGTTGTGTTCTGCGCGCAAGGATCCATTTTCTCCAGCATGGCCTCGAGACCTTGAACCGCGCAGACGATCTGCGACGTGGTGCAGTTTGAGTCGCCGCTTATTTTGTCACCCATCGATGCCGTGGTGTCCATGATAACCGCCAGGTTATATGGGATGTCTGATCCGCCCTTCATCGCCGCGCTGGAGGTCGCCGATAGGCTCATCGACGGTATTCCGATCAGTCCTCCGAACCACAGATTCACATTCGCCGTCTGTGTAACCGTGATCGCGTTGTAACCGGTGGTGCTGCCCGGGGGGAGCTGGCACTCCACGTTGAATGGCGCGCCCGACATGGTGCTCGAACAAAAAAGCTTCTGCGATGAGATCTGGTCGCTCGACAGCATGCTGCTGGCGTTCAATTGTCCGCTCACAGAGCTGTATTGCTTTACGGCCGCGGTCACTGCCGCTGTGTAAGCTCCGCTCGAACTGGTGCTGGTGAGCGCATCGGACATGGCTTGCGCTCCCGCCATCGTGGCCGCTTCAGTTGAGCTGACCAGTTGGCGGTAGGCGTAGTAAACGTGGCCGATTTCCGCCGAAGACACCGCCAGCGTCAGCACTGCCGTGGCGGTGATCGCTACCATCACAATGGATTGGCCTTGCTCGCTCCGCAGGAGCCTCTTTATTCGTGAATAGAAAATTCGATTCATAAAAAACGCTTCTCCGATTACATCTGTATGGCTGACTGGCTCGACGCCAACGTGCCCGCTGTGTTCTGGCCGGTATTGAAAAACGGAAGCACGGGGATCCCAAGCCATGAGTACGTATAGCTCACTGTCAGAGTCACAGGGTAGTTCGGCCCCATCGTTACCGCTGTGGAGCATGAAAATGTAGTCCCGGATCCGGTGTATTTGACCTGGGTTCCACTGGTGTTTGAGATCCACATTACGTATGAGAAATTCGCGGCCTTCCAGCTTGGAAGTGACGCGACCATCGTGCTCTCGGCATACGCGCACGGGTCGCTGTTGGGAAACAGTCCCGCATCGCTTCCTACCGCCATCGCAGTGGCGGAGGTGGCATTTCCTAGCTGTTGCAGGTTGTACATGCCCAGCGTCAGCGAGGCCCCCAGGTATATCAGCCCGAAGAGCATCGGCAGCGTCAATGCGAACTCAAGCAGGGCCGAGCCCTCTTCCCCGCGCCGGCCAAAAGCCCGCTTCGTGCATCGCACAAGCCAATTTCCGTTCCTTCGTAAGACATTTTTAATCTTCATCGACTCACCTCCCGGCTCACCCAGCCTTGATGTCGCATTGCGGCCGTGCCTGCCTTGAGACTTCTCCACGTATAAGGTTCCTCTTATCCTTCAAACTTCAGCTGCGTTAGGAAAAGATCGAACTCCTCTCTGGTGGCTGCATCCAGAATTGCCGGCTTCCCGCTGCGCAAGTCCCTGCCGTCGGCGAGAATAAACTGCAACCCTACGCCGTCCGGGCCCCAGCGCACCGCCCGCGATTGCACGGCGATTGACCGCTCCGCAAATTCCTCCCCGCGATCGGTTCTCTGCAATGTCATCAGGACCAGGGTTCCCGGATACCAACGCTCCTCGGTCACCACATACAGGCCTGACGAGCTGATATCGCGAATCCCGTGTGCCACCGGAGCCGCGCCGTTCCAGTAATATGCGGCCAGTCCCGGCTCCTTGACCCGTGGCGCCTTGCGCGGATCGGGCGACCACCAGCGTTCAAACCAGGTCCGCAGTTGGCCCTTCATCTTTCCGTTGGGTGGTGTCAGGTCCATACTGTGCGTCTGCTCTGCTTCGGGCTTGCCGTGCCCGTTGCGATCTTCCAGTTCCAACAATCCCGGCCCGCCGCTCCAGAGCGGCTTTTCGCGCAGCAGCGCCGCGCCGGCAATTGCCGGTCCCGGTTCTGCATCATCGAGCTTGTTGGTCAGCCTCTCCAACTGCCGCTCCATCTCCTCGGCTACGCAGAGCACAAGCTGATCGCCCGATTGCGTCTGCGATGAGTAAATCGAATGCGCCGGAAGCGCCAGCACGCTCTCCGGCCGCGGGCTCGATGAGCTCACCTGAAACGTCGGAAAGGACTCGGCCATTTCAATCACCCGGCAATCCTCGTCGAGGTAGATCAAATCCAGCGGTGCGGGCATTGCCGTTGCCGCGATTCCCCGGAATGGCTTCATCCACAAGCCTTCGCCCGACTTCAGCGGCCTTTCCAGCATCAGTTCTGCGACGTGGGTCGCAGGAAGGTCTCCAGCCTTTACGTTTAAGCCTAAGAAACATTCACGCGTCTGGTTGTAGGCACAATATGTTTGCGGTTCCATCGTCACCTGAGTTCCCGGCGGCTGCGCCGCGGCTTCCTTCCCCGGCGTTCCCTTCCCCAGTTCGGCGCGTTCCATCAATTCCATCTGCGGCTCCGCCCTTTCTCCTCGCCTGCAGTCAAGCCTGCGAAGGGAACACTCCACCTGTTCCCCCTGCCCGGGCTGCCCACTCTGGCATCAGCCATTCGCGTCAGGCCGCCCCGGCATCGGAAGCTTCGTTTCCCAACCGTGGCTTCAACTGGCAATCTCTCGCACCACGGTGTCTTGCCCTCCGGCTCTTACTTCACCCGCGTCCGGCGGCGCTGAATCAAGACGATCAGAATGACAACCGCGCAAGCCGCGGCTACAACTCTGATAATCATTTCGCTGCTCATGCAAACTTCCCCTTCCTGCCTCAGTTACTTGGACAGTGAACTGAACGCCTCGGCCATTTCGATCGCGGCTGGTCCCAGTGTAACCACAAAAAGCGCAGGAAAAATGAACAGCACCAGCGGAAACACTAGCTTGACTGAAGTTTTCCCCGCCATCTCCTCAACCAATTGCACGCGCTGCACACGCAGCGTGTCCGAATGTACGCGAAGCATTTTGGCAATACTCGTTCCGAACTGTTCCGTCTGCACCAGCATCGATACCAGGTTGCGTACGCAATCCACGCCGGTGCGCTCTGCCATGTTCTTCCACGACTCTGAGCGCGCGCGCCCGGCGCGCTGTTCCAGCACCACAACAGCCAGCTCATCGCAGATCTCCGGCTGCGACTGAGCCAGCTCTTCGGTGCTGCGCGCCGTCGCCTGGTCCAGACTCAAACCCGCCTCCATACAAATGACCAGCAGGTCGAGAACATCAGGCAGGCCGCGCTGGATCTTCTTCTGCCGCGCCGCGATGCGCTTGCCCAGCCAGAAGTCCGGGGCCAGAAAGCCTCCGCCCAGTGCTATCAGGTACACGAAGAACGGGCCCAGATTCGATAATCCCGTCACCGCCGCGATGGCCGCCAGCAACAGCGGCGTCAGCACCTTGCAGCCGTAAAAGATCTTTACCGCGTTCTCGTTTCGATAACCGGCGCGCTGCAGTCGCTGAAGAATGACCGAGACTTCCTTCTCGCTCTTCGGCATCAGGTTCTCGAAGCGCTTGACCACGTTGCCGATCGATGATCCGGTCTCGTGTATGGTCTCCGACAGCGTCCTCTGCTTGCGCCGCGGGTTGACTACCTGGCTGATGCGCTCCAGCGCCGCCTCGCGGTAGAACATCAGCACACCGATGCTCCCGATCAGCACGAACACAGCCACGAACGCCAAAACTGCAAAGATCATGTTTCTTCCTCACACGTCGATGTCGACGATCTTGTGAATTACAAATCCGCCGATTACGATCAGCCCGGCGGCAGCCCACATCAGCTTGATGCCGACGGGGTGAGTCCAGAGAATGCTGATCATTCCGGGATCAATGAAATAGATGCCCACGCCAAGCACGATCGGCAATAACGTCAGAATCAAGCCCGTAAGACGCCCTTGCGCCGTGTGCACCATGATTTGGCGCTTCAACCGGAAACGCTCCCGGATAACATACGCGGTCTTGTCCAGCACCTCGGCGAGATTGCCGCCGCTCTCTTTCTGAATGTTGATCGCGGTGGTTGTGATCTTCAGGTCCTGCAAGGGAACGCGTGTGATCAGGCTCTCCAGCGCCGCCTTCATCTCCAGGCCGTAGTTCTGTTCCTCAAAGCAGATCTTGAATTCGCCCGACACCGGTTGCGGGCACTCGCGCGCTACCAGCGCCATCGCTGCGAGCAGGCTATGCCCGGCGCGCAGGCCGCTGACCATCAGGTCGAGTGCCTCAGGCAGGTTCTTTTCGAACGCGCTGAAGCGCCTGTGCCGCTTGAACAGCACCCAGCCGTAGGGCAGGATGCCCAGCACCGTGCCCGTTGCGAAGGCAAGCAACGAATTGCTGGTCGTCTCCAGAAGTGCGTAGGTCGGAATCACGAAGCCGCCCGCGCATATCAGCAGCAGCCGTCCTGCGCTCCAATCCAGATCCGCCTGGCTCAAGGTCCTGCGCAGATAAGGCGTCAGTTCGAACTTCAGCAGTTTCTGGTTCAGCCATGGAATGCTGCTCAGCAGCTCGTTCTTACGCACGTTCAGCTTTTGCGGAAGCAAATCCCGCCGGTCGACCTTGATCGCCGAGTCCAGTGTGGCCAAGGCCTGCTTGGCGCTGCTGGAGGGGCCCATGGCCACCAGCGGCAGGGCGATCAGCGTAAATACGCCCACGAAAACCAGTCCAATGATCAAGCCCATCTCTGTGCCCTCCCTTCCTCTCAGTTAACCGGCGTTTCCCGCTCAAATAAGCTGGGCGGAAGGATGACCCCTGAAACCCGCAGCCTCTCCAGAAACCGGGGACGGATGCGCGTGGGTTTGAACACCCCGATCACCCGGCCGTCCTGGCCGATGCCTTTCTTCTCAAACGTGAAGATCTCCTGCATGCTGATCACGTTCTCTTCCATGCCTGTGATCTCGGAGATGTTGGTGATTTTGCGCGTGCCGTCGCTCATGCGCGTGGCTTGCACCACGATCGTGATCGCCGAGGCCATCTGCTGCCGCACCGATCTCTCCGGAAGGTTCATGTTGGTCATGGCCACCATCGACTCCATTCTCGACAGTGCGTCGCGCGGGGTGTTGGCGTGAATGGTGGTCATCGATCCCTCGTGGCCGGTGTTCATGGCCTGCAGCATGTCGAAGGCCTCCTCGCCGCGCACCTCGCCGATGATGATGCGGTCGGGCCGCATACGCAGGGCGTTGATCAGCAGTTGTCGCTGCCGAATCGCGCCTTGACCTTCGATATTTGGCGGACGCGTCTCCAGGCGCACAATATTCTCCTGCGCCAGCCTCAGTTCGGCCGCGTCCTCAATCGTCACCAGCCGCTCGTTGTTGGGAATGTACTGCGACAGAATGTTCATGAACGTCGTCTTGCCTGCGCCCGTGCCCCCTGATACCAAGAGGCTGATGCGCGCGCGCACCGCCGACGAAAGCACTTCCATCATCTCCGGAGAGATGCTCTTCAACTGCACCAGCTGATTCGCCGCCAGCGGGCCCGTTCCGAAGCGCCGGATCGATACCGACGGTCCGTCCAGCGCCAGCGGAGGAATGACTGCGTTCACGCGCGAACCGTCGGGCAGGCGCGCGTCCACCATTGGCGACGACTCATCCACTCTGCGGCCGACACGCGAAACGATGCGGTCGATGATCTGCATAAGATGGCGGTCATCGCGGAAGGTCGTGTCCACCCGCTGCAGCAGGCCGCCCTTTTCCACGAACACGTGGTCCTTGTCGTTGACCAGGATGTCGGAGATCTTCGGGTCCCTCAGCAGCGGCTCCAGCGGCCCCAGTCCGAACACCTCATCCAGCAGCTCGGCGTGGATCTTCTCCTGCTCGTCGAAGTTCAGCGGCACGCGCTGATCCGACATGATCTCTTTCACCAGACCCGAGACTGCCTGCCGCGCCTGGCTCGAATTCACGCGCGACAGCTTCTCCAGATCCAGCTTCGAGATGAGCGTGCGATGAATCTCCGCTTTGTACGATTCCAAGTTGAGTATTTCCACGTTTTACCTTCGCTCCACTTCGAGAATTCCGCTCTTCACGCCCTCATCCGAAAAGACTGAGACTGAAGGCCTTCTTTTTCTTGGCCCCGGTATCGCTTTTCCCCGTCACCGCACTTACCATCTGCCGGACCTGCCGAGAAATGGCCGAATCCGTAAGAACCAACGGCTTGGCGCTGATCTGCATGTTTCGGACCGACGGGTAGTCGTTGGGAATCTTCCACTGCGCCGCCCTCGTCAGCGCTTTGGTGATGTGCTCCTCCGACACGCCCAATACCCGCGATTCAAACCGGTTAATCACCACCTCCAGCTTCGGCTGCGGCCCTGAAAAGAACTGCGTGATCAGCCGGTTGGAGTTGCGCAATTCCGGAATGCTTGCCTGCGTAACCAGGTAGACCGTAGTTGCATCCCTGTAGGCCGTCGTTCCCATCAGCTCCAGCCTTGAGCCCATATCCACTACCACGTTGTCGAACTCGTGCCGCGCCACCTGCAAGAGCCGGTTGATGCCATCGCTGTCGGCTTGGAACTGAATAAACCGTCCCGGCGCTGCCAGCACCCACAGTCCCGAACTGTGCTTCACCAGGATCTGCTCCAGCAACTTGGCGTCCAGCCGATCCACCTGCTGCAAGGCATCGATGGCCGAGAACTCCGCCGTGATCCCCAGATTCAGTGCGGCATCTCCCAACGGCAGATCGAGATCGATCAGCAGAGTCTTCTCGCTTGATTCCTTGGCCAGCGCCACGGCAAAATTGCAGGCCAGCATGGTCGTTCCAGCGCCGCCCTTGGATCCCATGAATGCGTAAAGTTTGCCTGCTGTCTTCTTTGCCGGCTGCGTCGTGGGCCGCCGCGCTGCTGCTCTCACCAGCGCCTCCGCCACCACGTCGGGCGAGAACGGAAGGGTCAGAAACTCGCGCGCTCCGGCGCGCATGCAGCGCACCAGCAACTCGGGATCGGAGCTCTCCGAATACACCATCACGGTTGCTGCGCCGTTGGCGCCAATGTTCTCCACCAGCTCCAGCGCGGCCTCTGCGTCTCCATCCAGATCGATGACGATAACGTCGTGGTCTTCGTCGAGCGTCGTGGGAAGATCACCTGTTCCTGGCGTATAGTTCGAATACTCGCTGACATATGCGCCTGTGCATCGGCTCATCGCCTGCATGGCTTCCAGTCGCCGCTCTTCGCTGCGGCTGATCACCGCTATCGAGAGATCCTCAACGCCGATGGGATCGGGAAACTGGTTGGCAGAATATGGGGATGAATTCGCGGCCACGTCTGTTTCGCTCCTTACTGTGCGAAATGTGCTCTGACTGAGGTGCACAGACCGCCAGTCAGACTGAAGTTCATATTCGACTTGCTTCGAACCCAACTCTGCTTTGCTCCGCTTCTAGCGTGCGAAAAACGAAAACAACGTCCCGATCGCGATGGCCGGCGCATACGGCATCTTTCGCCGCCGCGGATTGCTCAGAACAGCCTCTCCGCGATCCTGCGCACTGAAAACCAAATCACCTGTGTGCTGAAATAATTCCTTCAAAAACCCGCCCCAGGCCGCCATCGCCAGCGCCATCACTCCGCCAACCACGCCGGTCATCACCAGCGCCAGAATCAGCTGGTAGGGGCCAATCCACGCTCCGATCGCCGCGCACAACTTCACATCGCCGGCGCCCATTCCGCCCATCCAAAAAAGAAACCCGTAAATCAGCAGACCCAGTCCCGCTCCGTACAGGCTCTGCTCGGCGCCATGCCATCCGTGCAGCCAACTGGAAACTACGATCCCGCAAACGAAAAACGGCAGCACCAGCCAATTTGGAATCCGCCGGCTGCGAAGATCCGTAAAGGTCGCCACACCCACAACCACCACCGTGGGCCACCACGCGAACGAGTGCATTACGCTTGCTCCCTGCCCGTAGGCATTCCAGAGGTCACCTCCCTTCAGAGCAATTTCCAAGCCAAAGTCAAGTTGCTGTGAACCCGAATTGATTCATAAAGTTGGGCCCGGATTACCCCTCATGGTGTGCACATCTGTTTACGCTCGACCTTGCCTCTGCATCGGCTCGTATACACTTCGCCCGGCGCTTAGACCTCGCACTACCACCCACGTAACTTATTGCTGAATCAGAAGATTACGAACGGGATTACAAAGGTAAGGTGGGCTTGACATATGAAAATCTGGTCATTGCCATGGGATACGGTGAAAAACACTCAGCCACTGCGTTCCCTTTTTGAGCCGGCTGCCCATCTAGCACGAAAGAGGAATGTTCCCTGCGACACCCTTTGCCGATGATGAACTCACATCGCCCTCGCTTATTTAACTGGCGTCGTGCTATCGGCGAAATGGTAGATTGCCCGCCAATGACCAAAATAGGACTCTATTCGGAAGACCGCTCGCTGCACCCACTTCTTTCTTCTGCCCTTGGTAAGGACTTCGAGGTCCTGCTCCTGCCGGATGGAGATGGAACGGACGCTCTCGCGCCCACCACCCTCTGCGATGCCATGATTCTCGACCTTTACTCCTCCCAGGACACACTGCGAACTCGATTGGATTTCGCGCGGCGCCTCATCGCTTCCAGCATCCCCGCCATCCTGATGGCCGACGACAGCCTTCGCTCTACAGCCTTCGAACTCGTTCGTTCCGGAGCATTTGGCTACTGTCGTCGCCCGCCATCGATCCGCGATCTTAAAACCATGCTTGTCCGGGCCTGCGAAACCTCATCGCTCAAGCAGCAATTGCATAGCGTGCAGCTGCGCATCGAGGAGCCCGGCAATTGCGACCGCATCATCGGATCGAGCCCCTCCATGCAGCGCGTCTACCAACTGGTGCGCAGCGTAACCAATCTCAACGCGGCTGTTCTGGTCACGGGCGACAGCGGGACCGGCAAGGAACTCATCGCTCGTGCCATCCACAATCTTGGCAACCGTGCGAACAAGCCCTTTGTCGCTGTATCCTGCGGCGCCATTCCTGAAACTCTCATTGAAGCCGAGCTGTTCGGCCATGAAAAAGGCGCCTTCACTGGCACTGTCGGCTCCCGCGAGGGCTATTTCGAGCAGGCCGGCGACGGCACTCTCTTTCTCGATGAGATTGGCGACCTCAGCGTCTTCACCCAGGTCAAGCTTCTCCGCGTTCTCCAGCAGATGGAGTTCAGCCGCCTGGGCTCAAGCAAGCTGATTCCTTTGCGCGCACGGCTTATCTTCGCCACGCACCAGGATCTTGGCAGGCTGGTGTCCGAAGGCAAATTCCGCCAGGATCTCTTCTATCGAATTAACGTGATGCGCATCGATTCGCCCCAGCTACAGGACCGCTCGGAGGACATTCCCCTCATCGCCGGCCATTTTCTGCGCCACTACGCTAACCTCTTTCAAAAGCCAATGGACTCGATCGAGCCGGCGGCTATGGAGATGCTTCAGAACTATCCTTGGCCCGGTAACGTGCGCGAGCTTGAAAACGTCATGCAGCGCGCCATCATCCTGGCGCCCGGCCGCGTGGTCCGCGCCGACGACCTTAACCTCAAGATGCACGAAGCCCAGGAGGATTCTGCCGGCTTCGACCAGATTGTCGATATTGCCGATTACCAGTCGTCGGGCTCGTTCGAGCGCCAGCTGCGCGATTACAAGATCAGGCTGGCCGTCGCCGCCGTTCGCGAGAACAACGGGAACAAGACTCTGGCCGCACGCAGTCTCTCCATCTCCCGCGCCTATCTTCACCGCCTCCTGCGTCTGGCCGAAAACGAATCCGGATCCGGGTCCGGGTCCGATCCGCTCTATGCGGACCAGAAACTGGGCGAAACCGTCACCGCCTGACGATCGGACTTCCCTCAGATTCCCGAGCCGATTCGAAACCTGTCTTCCTCGCGCAGGCGTTTTTCTCCATTAATTCTGATTCAGGCGAAATAATCGACTTGCCGCGCGGGCGTCTCTTCCAGACCCTCTTCACGGGCCGCAGTCTCGCCCTCGAGCGCGAGATCGTCCTCTTCGTTTTCCTCCGCCCCGGCGCCCTTATTCCCGCTCCGCCGCTCCGGGTCGTCGCCCGGCCGCGAAGAAGGATCGATCTCGAAAATGGCAGGCGCTCGCATGTCCGCCTCTGCCGGCCTCATTGCTGGCAACACCCGAATTCCCGGAATAGGAGCGATCTCCATCTTCACATCCCGTCTTCTGAGCTTGTATATCGGCAAAGGAAAGCAAGTCTTTAATCTTCGTGCGCCATTGCTGTATCACTCTGAAACATTCCCGCCGTTGCCGTTATCTCGGCACGGCCAGGTCAGTTGCGGCCAGCATTCCGTTGTCCCCGCGCCTTTGTCCTGCGATCTCTGCTTCCATCGCTTCTTTGTTTTGGTTCAGGAGCGCCAGCCCCTGCGCCAGGCTCATCCCCGCGGGAACCGCCACAAATCCGCCGCGCAACTCGCTCGTATCGCGCGCAAACGTCTTTACCAGCAGCGCCCGAACGTTCAGATGAACCTCGAGCGACTTCGTCTTCCAGTCGCTCGCGCTTGCCTGCACCCTCACCAACCGGAACCATCCGCCCCTGCAGATTCTGCCAAGAAGTCCAAACCCAAAATCCACGTTCTCGTCAATCCGGCCCTCCAGCCGCGCAAGCCGTTTCGATCGCTCATCGACCCACAACGTCCCACTCATCCCATGAAAAATCCGCGCCTCAATCGTGTGCGCCTCATCGTTCGGATTGGGTTTGAAGCGCAGCCGATAGCACCCCATTTCCTCACCATCGAACTGGTACACAAACGCCGTCGGCAAAAGTCTCAGGATCCGCCCGATTCGTTCCTCATCTTCGTCGAATTGCCGGAGTTGCCGCGCCTGCTCGCCGCGCGAGTTCAGCATCTCCTCCAGCCGATCCTGCTCTTGCCGCTGCGCTTCCGGCGTCAGCTCACGTCCGTTGATCAGACTTAGCCGCGCGATCGGCCCGTCGGCGGTTTCCACCTGCTCCTCCAGCCGCGTCCCGCCTTGCGACTGCCGCTCTATCCAGTAGCGCCAGAATCCGTGCCTCGCGTGATCGTTCAACTCGTTGTAGATAACCTCGCGCACAAGCTGGCTCGCGGACACCGGCGTCTGAGAGCTTGCGTTCCATGCGCCTTGCGCTACTGTGAGCACCACAAACGCCGCTATGAGCACACGCATCACCTAACCCCCGGGCCGAAGGACTTCGCCTTCAATCGTGACCTGTGGGCATCATGCGCGTGGAGCGGTAAAGGCCCGGAAAGATGAAGATAAAAAGCCAAACAATTACCTTGCAGGAACCTTTTTAGCCAAGAGTGGCTGCCAGAGTTCATGCCAATCTTCGCCGCTTAAAACGACGCGGTGGAGTTGCTACACTGACCCCGTGCAAAATGACCAGGAGTTCGGAATTGCCGCCGAAGCCGCGCTCGACGGACTCAAGCGCCATCTCGTTGCCCGCGGCGAGGAAGAGCCCGCTGTATTTGAAGTGGAACGGCGAAAAGGCAAGTTGAATGTTCTCTTCGATCATCCCGATGCCAGGTTCGAAATCTCACCCAACACCCCTTTGCACCAGATATGGATCTGCGCGCTGGCCACCAGCTTCAAGCTCAATTGGGATTCGAGGATGGAGGAGTTCATTCTGCCGCGCACCGGTGAGACGCTTATTGCGCTAGTCGAACGGCTCATCGGCGAGCGCCGCGCTGCCTGATTCACTCCATCACCATGCAAATCCAACCGCGCCGTGACCTCGCATTCGCACGCTTTCCGAATGGTAGGATTAGTTGCAAGTGAAGGGGAGGTCGTCATTTATGAATGAAAACTCTGCTTCCGCAACGCTTACCAGCGAAGAGATCTCCAGCATCACGCGGCAGAACAACTACGGCACCTGGCGCTTCCAGAAAACTTGGAAACCCCTCTATATCGCGGACGCGGAGGGCTGCTGGTTCACCGACGGCGCGGGCAAGCGCTATCTCGATTTCAGCTCGCAGCTCATGTGCGTCAACCTCGGCCACAAGAATCCTCGCGTGGTCGAGGCCATCGCTGAGCAGGCCCGCGAGCTTTGCTACGTCGCCCCGGGATACGCGACCGAGTCGCGCGCGCGCCTCAGCGCCAAACTCCTCGAAGTACTGCCTGCCGGACTCGAAAAGTTTTTCTTCGCCACCAGCGGAACCGAGGCCAATGAAGCCGCTTTCAAAATCGCCCGCATGTTCACAGGCAAGAATAAAATCATCTCCCGCTACCGCTCCTATCACGGATCGACCGCGGGATCGATTGCCGCCACCGGCGACCCGAGGCGCTGGGCCATGGAACCGGCGGGAAAAATCGCCGACATCGTCTTCGCGCCCGAGGTCAATTGCTACGACTGCCCCATCAAGCACATATATCCCGCCTGCAACATCGCCTGCGCCGATTACATCGAGCACATGATCCGCAACGAAAGCGATGTCGCCGCGATCATCTTTGAGCCCGTCGTCGGCACCAACGGCGTCCTGGTTCCGCCGCCCGAGTACTTCCCTCGCCTGCGCGAAATCTGCGACCGGTACGGCGTTCTAATGATCGCCGATGAAGTCATGGCGGGCTGGGGCCGAACCGGGAAATGGTTCTCCGTCGACCATTGGAACCTCAAGCCCGACATCCTCGTCACTGCCAAGGGCATTACCTCGGCCTACGTTCCCCTAGGTCTCTGCGCCACCACGGAGAGGATCGCCAATTACTTTGAGGACCACTACTTTTCGCATGGTCATACATACGAGGCGCACCCGCTCACGCTTGGCCCCGCCGTCGCCACCATTGAAGAGATGCAGCGCCTCAAGCTTGTCGAGCGTGCCGCTGAGCTCGAGCCGTACCTCCGCCGGAAGCTGACCACGTTGAAAGAAAGACATCCCTCTGTCGGCGACGTCCGCGGACTCGGTCTCTTCTTTGCTGTCGAGATTGTCAAGAATCGCAAGACCAGGCAGCTCTTCAACACCATGCGCGACAAGGTGGAAGGCAAGCCGCTCGTCGTCGATCAGATCGCCGCCAAGATGATGGCGCAGGGGGTCTCAATTCAGGCGTGGGTCTCGCACTTTGTCATCGCGCCGCCGCTCATCGTGACAAAAGAAGAGCTCGATCTCGGCATTGCGGCTCTCGACGAGCACCTCGCCGTCGCCGAT
>JASHSG010000265.1 GCA_030040935.1 Acidobacteriaceae bacterium
GGCCGTCCGCACCGCCGCAAACACCGAGGCCAAGCTGCTGATGCTGACCCATGCCTTTGAGGTCTGGCAGATGCTCCGCGTCTGCCTTCACACCGACGCGCGCAACCAGCGCTCACAGGCCGCGATCGAGCGGATCGGCGGCAAATTCGAAGGAGTTCTTCGCGCGCACAAGATGGGAGCGGATTTCTCCGCGCGCAACTCTTTTCGTTATTCGATCCTCGCCGCCGAGTGGCCGGACGCCAGGCGCCGGCTGACGGAGCGCTTGCGGCAGCCGGATCGAGAAGGCTGACTCAGCTTTTGCGCAGGCTGGACTCTGTCGGCAGCACCCAGGGCGCTACCTGCGAGCCGGCCCGCTGTGACTCTGCTCCTGTATCGGCTGCAGCTTCAAATTCGCCCACGTGGTCGGGATCTGCTCAACCTTCGCATCGGGCCACTGCGTTGGTATCGGCGCAAATTCTCCATTCGGCAGTTGCCTGTTCATTGCCGGAAAGGCCGGAGCATTCATTTGCGCCATCTCTGCAAGCTTGGTTGCGTCCAGGCAGGGCAAGCGCGAAAGCTGACCTGCCGCGCCTTCCGCGGTCGTTTGATTCCGGTCCGAGCCGAGGCCGCCGCAGGAAATCGTCGTCGCAGACCCGCCCGACGCAGGAACCAGCCCGAACCAGCGGCCGTCGAATTTGAACTGCGGCTGCGGGATAGTGGCTCTGCTGGCAGAGCCGGTTCCGGAGGGAGCCTGTGCCGACTGGCCGTAACCCGCCATGCAAAAGCAAGGCAAAACGGCGAAAAGAGCGATTCCCCTCATGGTTGCGCCTCCAGCCCCATCCACTCTTCAGACGATGGAGAGCGTAGCAGGTGATCCGAGCCGTAGTTTACCGCAAGGGCCGCGCGCCGAGCATGCGTCTGAACCATCCTGGCCTGCGCTCGCAATAAGGCAGCCGCTGGCGCTTCGAGTGCAGATGGTAGTCCCGGCACCGTTGGCAGTCCCCATGTCTCACGCAATCGCGCCTGGGGCACGAGCAAACCGCCGGCCGGTCGCTGACAACCGTGAAAACCTGCACCGGGCTTTTCATCATGCTTCAACCATCGGCTTGCCGTTCTCATCCATCTTGCCAAAGATCATCTTGCCGCTGGCCGTCTGCAGCACGCTGGTCACTGAGATTCCGACAGACCGCCCGATCAGCTTCCGCGCGTGATCCACCACCACCATGGTGCCGTCGTCCAGGTAGCCCACCCCCTGGTTGTACTCCTTGCCTTCTTTCAGAATCAGCACGCTCATGCGCTCCCCGGGCAGCACCACCGGCTTCAGGGCGTTGGCCAGGTCGTTGATGTTCAGCACTTCCACATGGTGCAGGTGAGCCACTTTATTCAGGTTGAAGTCATTGGTCACCACCTTGGCTTCCCACTTTTTTGCCAGCTCCAGCAGCTTCAGGTCCACTTCGCGGATCGAAGGGAAGTCGTCGGGCACAATCTGCACCTGAATTTTGGCATTGGACTACATGCGCTGCAGCATGTCCAGGCCCCGGCGCCCGCGCTGCCGCTTGGAGCCGTCCGTCGAGTCGGCCACAATCTGCAGCTCGCGCAGCACGAACTCCGGCACCACCAGCATGCCGTCAATAAAGCCCGCCTCGGCAATGTCGGCAATGCGGCCGTCGATGATCACGCTCGTATCCAGCACCTTGGCGCTGCGGCGGACGGGCTTGTCGCCCGAAAACACAACCCCCAGCGCCGCAGGATTCAGCAGGTCGCCTTTGCTCGCGCCTACCAGCAGGCCCACGTAGCTCATCAGAAAGAGTACGAAAATCTGCAGCACTGCCGAGTTCGTGCTGGAAAGCGGCGCCGACCGCAGCACCAGGCAGAACAGCGCCGCGCCGATGATGCCAAGCACGCTGCCCACCACGGCGCCGATCAGCCTCCGCAGCGTGAGAGCTCTGACGCGTACTTCGAAGATAATGACTGCGCACGCCGCAACCGCGCCCGCGATTGCGCTCTCCCATCCCGCTTGCAGCCCGAATGGACGGAGGAAGTAACAAACCGCGGCAAGCAACAAGACAAAAAGAAGACGTAAAAGAACCAGGTCCATACGAACCAACTTTCACCGGAGGCACACTTCACCGGCGGCGTACTGCCATAGATGGCGAGTATGAGCAAAGCCCTGCATCGTCGTCAAGGGGGAGCACTAAAACAGCGAAGGGTCAGGAGGCAGAAGCCGCCAGGGAATAACCAACGGGAGCGATGCGCTGCTCCCTGCCAGCCATTGGCTGCTCCCTGCCTTCCTCACGAAGCCGCGGCCAGGACGTCGTCCTGAGGTATGCGGTGCGCGCCCTTGCGCGGGCCGCGCTTGCGCACGCTCATCACCTTTACGCGCTCCAGCAGCTCGGCCGATGGACAATTCTTTCGCGCCACGACCGCATCGGCCACATGCATCTCTCCACCCGCGCCCTGCGTATCGCCGAGCAGGAGCATGGGCACATGGGATCGCATGCGCTTGAGCCGCTCTGCCAGCTGAATGCCGCTCATCTGGGGCATGTTTGTATCGGCCAGGACCAGGTCGATTTGCGGCGTCTTGGAAAACACAGCGATCGCTTCCTGGCCGCTTGAAGCTGCCAGCACGCAGTATCCGTTGGTTGCCAGCGTGAACTTGAGCACGGAGAGCTCTTGCTCATTGTCGTTTACACAGAGAATCACTTTCTTTGGACGCATGGTATGGGGGTTACTCCTGATTCAGTTTCAAGATCTTGCTTCAAGGCAACAGCCAGCCACCCGCCCGGCCGGCGGGTTCAAGTAATGCAGTTTTCTGGCCCGGTACGCGGGAGAAAGACGTGCTCACGTTCGTCGGATCGATGCGGCCGGTGCGCCGGCAATGAGAACCGCACCCCGCGGAGGCGTGGCGGCTCACACAACCGGTCATCGGCAATTGACCCTTCGCGGCTACAGCAGTTCCACAATTGCCGTCCCCGGCACCCGCAAATGCCGAGGGGCCTTTTTATCGGGAAAAAGACACCCGGCAGGATGCCGGCATCGGCGCGTTCGTTGTGGAACCGCTTTTCTCTTGC
>JASHSG010000266.1 GCA_030040935.1 Acidobacteriaceae bacterium
CGGGAATCTACCGAGGGGAAATTCAAATTCAACGCGAGCCGTCTAGGGGACGGTGACATTGACCGACGTGGTGACGTACGCGTAGGTGCTCATGTCCTCTGCTTCAATGGTGTAGGTATAGGTTCCCGGCGTGACGGCATTATTGTTGGCGCAGGCGCCGATTCCAGCCAGGCCGATGAGAGCGCCCACTGCGAGCAGAGTCAACGTAAGCCAGCGCCGCGCCCGGCGCCGGAATCGAAAGCCGATCAGAAGCGCGCCGGCCAGGGCCAGGCCCGGCGCCAGACCATGGTTTTTGCGCTGCGGCAGATTGACGGGGCAGGGGCCGTCGCAAGGAGGATGAGAGTTGAGAAATGCGACAATCCCTGTCGCCACCTGATTGGCAGTTAATGCTTCCTCGTTTACGATCGCGGGCCCTCCGAGGTTGCAGAGGGGCACCGAGACTCCTGACGGAACCGTGGGGCTGCTGCAAATAATGCCGACATTGCCCGCGTAGCCATTCACCGAAGTCAGTGTGAACGTGGTGGAACCCGTTCCGCTGGAGGCCGCGGAGGACATGGTCACGTTGGTGGCCGTGATGGTGAAGGAAGGTGTGGCAGCGAAGGCTCGAGCGGCGGAAAGCGCGAGACTCACACCAAGAATGGCCCAAAGAGATTGAAGCAAGCGATTCCTTTGCATGGCAAAGACCTTTCGGCGGGGGATTGAACCCTTGCCTGAATCGTTAGACGGATCGCATTTCTGGCTGTTGGCCGATTTTCCAGAATTCTACACCTGATCCGGCTCCCTGCCGGGCAGTCAAGGCTGGGTTTGGTGTTCAAGCCTCCATGGTGCGCTTGAGCTGGCCGCAGGCGGCGAAGATGTCGCGGCCACGCGGCTGACGGATATATGCAGGGAGGCCGGCGGCGACCAGCGTGTCGCGAAAGAGCTCGGCAGCTTCAGGTTTTGGACTGGAGTAGTGGAAATCCGGGCCTGGATTCCAGGAAATCAGATTCACTTTTGCGGGAAGGCCGGTGCGGCGCACGAGGCGGGCAAGCTCGCGGGCGTGCTCGGGGCCGTCGGTAACGCCGCCGAGCAGAACGTATTCGAATGTAATGCGCTCGCGCGGGCGCAAGGGGACGCGGCGCACGGCCTCAACCACAGTCGCGATAGACCATTTGCGGTTGATGGGCATGATTTGGGAGCGAATTTCGTCGTTGGGCGCGTTGAGGCTGATGGCAAGCCTGGGCCGGAGGTCGGCTGGCTCTGCTGCGAAGCGCTCAATTCCGGGGACGATGCCGGAGGTTGAGACCGTCATGCGCTGCGGGCTAATGCCGATTTCGCGAACGAGAAGGCGCACGGCGGCCATAAAGTTGTCATAGTTAAGAAACGGCTCGCCCATACCCATGAAGACAAGATTGACGCGATCGCGGCCGACGCGGACGCCGTGACGATCGAGGACCGCGACGACCTGGCCGGCAATTTCCCCGGCAGTAAGATTGCGTTCGAGGCCAAGCCTGGCGGTGAGGCAGAACTGGCAGTTGACGGCGCATCCAACCTGGCTCGAGACGCAGATCGTCGAGCGGCGCCAGGATTTCGTCTCGGAGGCGGGCTCTTCCTCCATGCCGTCGCCGGCTTCGCCGTCGTCGCCCTGGGGCATCCAGACGGTCTCCACGGTTTCAGGCCTCGGCCCCGGGCAGTTGACCAAGTAACGCTCGGTTCCGTCGGCGGACTGGAAGGCTCGGGCGATTTCCGGACGCGCGATCTGCCAGCCCAGAGAGACGAGCTTCCGGCGCAAGTCCAAAGGCAATGTAGTAATCGAGGAAATATCTGTAATATACTGATGATACAAGGCTTCAATGATCTGATTGGCGCGCCATGACGGCTCTCCTTCGCGCTCGAGAACCGAGGCAAGGGCTGCGGCATCCAATCCAAATAGAGGGCGAGCTGAAGGACCGGGGCCCGGATGGCGAGCCGCAGCAGGGTCGAACGGTACGAGTTGGCCGGAATTGTCAGGCACGATATTTTCCCAGGGCAACTTTGAGCATGATAGCCGTTGCCACTGCCAGCGGCTCAAGGCTGAACGGATTCCTGAAGGAAAACCGAGTCAGCCAGGAAAGGCTACGCAGGACGGTCACCGGGGTGCGATTGTCCTAGAATTAATTTCCACAGGATGCCAATGAACACAGAGCGAAACCTGCGCCGTACCGAGCTGCCGAACGGGCTGATTGTGCTGACCGAGCGGATGGAGCACCTGCGTTCGGTGGCCATGGGGGTATGGATCAAGTCGGGGTCGCGGTGCGAAAGCGCGGAAGTGAACGGAGTTTCGCATTTTGTGGAACACATGCTTTTCAAAGGGACTCGATCGCGATCGGCGCAGCGCATTGCCCGCGAGATGGACTCGATCGGCGGCAACCTGGACGCGTTCACGAGCAAGGAGACGATCTGCTTCAACGTGAAGTCGCTCTCGGACCACGTGCCGATCGCGTTGGACGTGCTGACGGATATGGTTCTGAATCCCACGTTTGCAGTGACCGATATCGAGCGGGAGCGCGGGGTGATTCTGGAAGAGATCAAGATCGACGAGGACAATCCGGACGTGCTGGTGCACGAGCTGTTCACGCAGAACTTCTGGAAGGGGCATCCGCTGGGCAAGCCGATTCTGGGAACCACGGAGACGGTGGGGCGGCTTGGCCAGAAGCACCTGTTTGACTACCACGGCGGCCGGTTTCGCGGCGGGAATATGGTGTTCTCGGCGGCGGGAAACCTGGATCATGACAGATTTGTCGAGGCCGTAGCAGCGAAATTCTCGACGCTGGCGAGCGGCCGGGCGCTGGGCGAGTTGTCGGCCCCCGAGCCGAGCGCGCGGATTATCCTGCGCAACAAGAAAGCGCTGGAACAGGTGCAAATCTGCCTGGGCGTTCCGGCGCCGCCGGTTGCGGACGAGAGCCGATACGCAACGTCGATTCTGAACACGGTGCTGGGCGGAGGGATGAGCTCGAGGCTGTTTCAGAACATCCGCGAGGAACGCGGGCTAGCGTACTCGGTGTACTCGGATATGAGCCCTTATCGCGATACGGGAAATCTTTGCGTCTATGCCGGCACTTCGTCGGGCAAGACGGTGGAAGTGGTGGACCTGATTCTGGCCGAGTTCAGGAATCTGAAGCAAAGCCCGATTGCAGAAGAAGAGCTGACACGAGCCAAGGATCAATTGAAGGGCAACATTCTGATGAGCCTGGAGAGCTCGAATGCGCGCATGGCCAACCTGGCGCGGCAAGAGATTTATTTCCATCAGTTCTTCTCGGCCGACGACATCATCGCGCGGATCGACGAGGTCAGTGCGGAGCAGGTACAGGTGATGGCACAACGGCTGTTCGAGCCGGCGCGCATCGCGGTAACGCTGCTGGGGCGGCTGGACGGGGTAAAGTTGAACCGCGCGCGGCTCGATTGCTGAAGGGCGCCGCGGCAGCCGGGAATCCGGTATTCATCGGATTTTCCCGCTCTTTGAGCGGTCCGTTTCCCTTCCCCGTCTGTAGGTTGTAGGATTCTCTAAGAAGATGGCCGGTAGAAACCGGCCGGTTTCACGAGGCTTTGGGAAATCGATGAAATGCACGCCCTGTTTCAACTGCCACAAGCGCGCGCGGCGCGGTGTCCGGCGCAACGGCTTTACCCTGATGGAACTTCTGATCGTGATGGCCATCATCGCGATTCTTTCTCTGCTGGCGATCGCGAGTATCGGAGTCTACACCAAGCGAGCGAACGCGCTGTCGGCGGTAAACTCACTGCAGAAGATCGTTCAGGCGCAGATGATGTACGCCGAGTCGTACCCCGCGACCGGATATGCGTGCACGCTGGAGGCCCTGGGAGGCGATCCGCACACCGGTCCGCCAACGGCGACCAGCGCGCAACTGCTTCCGGCCGACCTGGCATCGGGATTCAAGCAGGGATACGAGTTCAGCGTTGCCTGCGGCGACAAGGTGACGAATAACAACGTCGATCGGTTTAACAGCTTCACCGTGACCGCGAAGCCGCAGACGGTAGGCAAGACGGGCGACCGCGGCTACTGCACCGACGAATCGGGGCAGATCAAGTTCGATCCCGCAGGCGGTGTCAACTGCACGCAGATCTATGGCCAATGAAGGCTCGGACATCCATGCTCAACGGCGGCTTGGTGATGGCCGCCGTTTTGTTTTGCGTGGCAGCGGTGGGCGCGCAGCAGGGCCCGCCGTCGGCCGAGGAGATGGCACAGCGCGTCGATCGCCACTATGACCTGCTGCGATCGCTCGAGGCCGGGTTCAGCGAGAGCTACTCGGGGCTGGGCGTGATGCGGACAGAGAGCGGAACGCTTTTTCTGCGCAAGCCCGGCCGCATGATGTGGCGATACAGCTCCCCGCCGGGGAAGATATTTCTATTGGACGGAAAATATGCGTGGTTCTATGCGCAGGGCGACGCGCAGGTGCAGCGGATCCCTGCGAATGAGCTCGACGACCTGCGCTCGCCGGTGCGCTTTCTGCTGGGGCACACGCAGCTTGAGAAGGAGCTGACCGGACTGACGCTGGCGGAAGCGGCCAACGATTGCTTTACTCTGACCGGCCAGCCGAAAGGACAGGAAAAGCGCGTGGCACGATTGACGCTGACGGTGACCCGCGAGGGCGCGATTACAGCCATCGTGGTGGAAGAGGCCGACGGAGCGATCACTCGATTCGGATTTACCGATGAGGAGCCGAACGCCGAGATTCCAGCCGCGACGTTTCGATTTACTCCGCCGGCGGGCGTGCCGGTGGTGGATGCGATGCCGCCGGTGTAGATGAAGCCGTGGCAGAGTACCGATTACCCGTACGCCTGGTCGTCTGCCCAGTTGCCGATAATGGGAAGCTTGAAGCGCCTGCCGTTGGACGCGCTGACGACACACCAGAGCCATAACATGAAAGCGGCCAGCCCGGCCAAACATGCCACGCCCGTCAGGACATGAGGCCCGAGAAACCTGACGAACGGCAAAATGTATCCCAGCGCATATCCGAAGGTGATGACAAAGACGTTGAACAAGAGAGACTGCCAGGCGTGGAATCGAACGTAGGGTCGCTTGTTGTAGCGCCTGATGGCCAGAAAGAAGATTGCCATGACAGGGGTGAT
>JASHSG010000267.1 GCA_030040935.1 Acidobacteriaceae bacterium
CCCTCGACAATAATCGAAATGAGCAGTCCGATGAAATCGGAAGGTTGCGCGCGAGCCCGCCCATCTACAGAGAGGATATTCCCCATGAAGCAGAACGAGAAGGTAGCCGATTTTACCCTGCAAACAGACGAAGACAAAACCGTGAGCCTCTCGGACTTCGCCGGCAATCCGGTGATCCTCTTTTTTTATCCCAAGGCCGATACCCCCGGCTGCACTATTGAGGCCTGCGGCTTCCGCGATACGTTCAAGAAGCTGCAGGCGGCGGGCGCCGTGGTATTGGGCATCAGCCGCGATACACCCCGCGAACAGGCCAAGTTCCGGGCGAAATACGACCTTCCATACACGCTCCTTGCTGATGTAGACGAGAAAGTATGCAAACAGTTTGATGTGTTGAAGGAAAAGAACATGTACGGGAAGAAGGTGTGGGGGATCGAGCGGACGACGTTTGTGATCGGGCCGGACCGAAAGCTGCTGCATATCTATCCGAAGGTGACGCCGCAGGGTCATGCGGAAGAGGTGCTGGGGCTGATTAAAGAATGGAAGCAGGCGCACAAGTAGAGCGGCGTGAGTGGGGTTGGCGGAGTTAGTGGAGCTGAAAGGCTGGCCCTCCGGCGTCCTTCGCCGAATTGGAAGCAGCACCAAGGGGCCGATGACGAAGAACAATGTACGAATGCCGGGGCGGTTGCTGAAGCGCAGTTTCTTTGAAGATGGGCCGGAGCACCTCGCGCCCAGGCTGCTGGGCAAACTGCTGGTCAACAAGACGAAAACTGGAGTGCTGGCCGGGCGGATTGTCGAGGTAGAGGCGTACCTGGGGCCGCACCACGCGACGCCCGATCCGGCGGCGCACTCGCACCGCGGGCCGACGCCGCGAAATGAAGTGCTCTTTGGGCCGCCGGGGCGCGCCTATGTCTATTTCATCTACGGCCGCTACTACTGCATGAACTTCTCGTGCGAACAAGAGGGGCAGGGCGGGGGCGTGCTGCTGCGCGCAGTTGAGCCCGTTGCCGGCATCAAACAAATGGCCCGGCGGCGCGGGCTGCCCGCGGATGCCGCGCACTGCAACCTGACAGGCGGACCGGGGCGGCTGTGCGAGGCGATGGGCATCACGCGCAAGGCGCACAACGGACTGGATCTCGTCGATCCACGATCGCCTTTGCAGATGCGGGACGACGGCGTGCGGGTGACGCGGGTGCTGGTGACCCGGCGCATCGGCATTCGGCACGCGGCCGAGTTGCCGCTGCGTTTTTTGGTCCCCGGAAGCGGATGTGTGTCCGGTCCGAGAAAGGTTATGGGCAAGTTGATCTTGGTGCACGAGGGCAGGGCCAGTACACTGAGACGGTAGTCGGCCAGAGGGTCGACGGAACAGACCCCGAGAGGACCTGCCAAGTGAAGCTTACTTCCCTGCTCTCACCTGCCGCTGCGGTTGCAATCATAACCGCGGCCGTGCTTGCCACAACCAATGGAGTGCAAGCGACGCAAGACCAGCCGCAGGCGAGCCCGCCCGCCGGGCCAAGTGCGCCCGCTCCACCCGCAGGGGGCGCGCCGATGCAAGGCGGCCGGCCGATGCGCAATTATCCGGCGCCGACCAACCTGCAGGTGCTGCCCAAGAACCTGACCGGCGCCCAGGTGCACCAAATCATGGAGGGTTTCGCGGGGTCGCTCGGCGTGCACTGCGACTTTTGTCATGCTGCGGATCCGGTGAAGAAAATGCCGAACGGGCAGCCTGCGCTGAACTTTGCCGACGACTCCAAGGACGACAAGAAGATCGCGCGTGTCATGATCCAGATGGTCGGAACGATCAACGGCGACTACATCAGCAAAACGACGGCGATCGACCCGGACGCAATGGGTATGAAGGTAACGTGTGGAACTTGCCATCGCGGGCACGATATGCCCGAGGAGTTCGTGATTCCGAAGGGACCGGGGCCAGGCGGGCCTCCACCGGCCGGGAGTACGCCTTCGGGTGGCACCCCACCGGCTGCCGCAACTCCTCCCCCCGCGTCGAATTAAGACGCCGGCCCTTTGACGTTGCCTGCCAGGATTACACTGGCCCGGTATGAGGCTGTTCGTCGGAATTCCGTTGCCGAATGTTGCGTCGCGCGAGCTTGCGAGGATCATCGAGCGGCTCCGGCGGGAGATCCGGAACGCTACCGGCCTTCGCTGGACCCAGCCCGATTCCTGGCACATCACACTGCAATTCCTTGGGAATACGACAGCGGAGCGCTTGGAGTGCCTAAAGGCCCGCCTAAGCCAAGTCCGCGCGGCACCGGTTGCCGTCGCGCCGGGCGAACTCGCCAGTTTCGACCGTGCAGGTGTTTTGTTTGTGGGTGTAACCGCGACGCCGGAGCTCGCTGCTCTCGAAAGGGGCGTGGTGGCGGCGACAACGCGATGCGGGTTTGCGGCGGAGACGCGCGCGTTTCGGCCGCACATTACGCTGGCGCGAAAATCAGGGGATAAGAGACCAAGGGAACCAAGGGACATTCTACGCGAATCGATCGCGAAAGCAGGAAAGGAGGCTGCATTCACTCGCTTTACAGCACATGAGTTTGTCCTGTTTGAGAGCCACCTTGGCGCTGACCGTGCACGGTATGAGGCCCTGCTGCGCGTGGCGCTCGGCGGCCCAACCCCAGACGGCAACGGCTGATATACTGAAGATTCGTCAAGGCGATGGTGCATGCTGCCGTGCGCGCCCTGCCGCGAAAACACGAGAGATTTGGAGTTGGACGATGGCACAAACTTGCGACATCTGCGGCAAAGGGCCGCGCTTCGGCAATAACATTTCGCACGCGCACAACATTACGCGACGGCGCTGGAACGTGAATCTGCAGGTGGTGAAGGCGATGGTGAACGGCGCACCGAAGCGGCTGCGCGTATGCGCCAGCTGCATCAAGAGCGGAAAAATCGCCAAGGCCTGAGGCTCGCCAGAGCCAGGGGCGCTCTGCGCTTTGATCCTTTTGGTCGAGGTTCGACAACCCCGTCCCATGCGGACGGGTTTTTGCTGTCCGCGCAAAACCGTCGGATCATCGCGCAGATCGATGCAGACTCAAGCGGGCAGTTCGAAGCCTTACTGGCCCTCCCGAGTAAAGGTCAGCGAGGCGGAGTTGATGCAATAGCGCAGGCCGGTGGGCCGCGGCCCGTCGGGGAAGACGTGGCCAAGATGACCGCCGCAGCGGGCGCAGGTGACCTCAATACGCCGCATGCCGTGGCTTAAATCCTCGTGCTCATCGACAGCCTTGGAGCCGGCGGGAATCATAAAGCTAGGCCAGCCGCAGCCGGAGTCGAACTTGGCACCGCTGAGGAACAGCAGCGCGCCGCAGGCGGCGCAATGGTAGTTGCCCGATTCATGATTCTCCGTGAGAACGCCGGTGAAAGGACGCTCGGTGCCTTTTTCGCGGAGCACGTGATACTGCAGCGGCGTGAGAAGGTTTCTCCATTCAGCGTCACTGCGAACCACTTTCTCGTCGGAATCGCTCTCGGATTGATTCAAGATGACCTCCTGCAATTGGCGGTGGGAAAACCAGGGGCCGATGCAATGAAAGTCACACCGCACGGGCCCATGATACAGAGGGCGGCACGGGCGAGTCAGACTTCGGCGACAACTTCAATCTCAACAAGCAGGTTGCGTGGCAGCCGCGCCACTTCAACCGTAGTGCGTGCAGGCAGCGCATCGCTATCGGCTCCGAAATAGGATGCGTAGACCGCATTCATTGCCGCAAAATCGTTCATGTCCTTAAGAAACACGGTTACCTTAATCGCCTGACCGAGGCTGCTGCCACCGGCTTCCAGAACCGCTTTGAGATTTTCGAGGGTTCGCGCCGTCTGCTCCCTAATTCCGCCAGGCACAATCTGGCCCGTCACAGGATCCAGGCCGCCCTGTCCGGCGGTGAAGACGAGGTTGCCTACGCGCACGCCTTGCGCATAAGGGCCGATCGCGGCGGGCGCGCCGTCGGTGGTGATATTCGAGCGAGTCATGGGTCGATTCTACGATGCTGAACGGAGGGGTAACTTAAGGAAATTGTGGGCGGGATCCGATTGCCATTGCAGGGATCAAGCGTCGCCGGCGGTGCAGATGCAGAGGGGCAGCTTCACAAGGAAACTGCCCCTTTGGCCGGCGGGATGCCGGGATGCTCCAGAGAGAAAATCGCTAGCCGTGAAAAGCAGCCGTCAAGCCACCGCCGATCGCCATGACCAACAGCCAGTAGGCTGCGTTGATGGCAAAGAGATTCGCGCGGCGGTTCTCAAAAATGTGCTGGGTAAATAGTGGCGGCGCCATAAACCCAAGCCAGCAGATGACGCCAAATTTGGCGCCCATGGTAAAGGTTATGGCCCCCGCCCAACCCACAACATGCGCCATCACATAGGTGAGGAGCAGGCAGGCGATAAACGAAACGATCATGCCGAAGGCGCCGTTCTTCGGCTTGTTGGTTTCGGAAAAGCCAGCCATCCGCATCCAGGACTTGCGGAAAACGACGCCGTACCAAAGAGCTCCAAGGAGCCATTCGATCACGGCCGCAACCACAACCACCGCAACGAAGTGCTTGGCGGGCATCGTCGAAAACAGAATCGCGGAGCATGCGACAACGTGCATTCTTAAATCCTCCACAACCGGATTGAGGTCTGGCTCCTACGCATAGAAGCCACGCGGAGCAAGATTCCCGCGCGGCCCGCTTGACAGGAGTCGCCGCAAACACGATGCGACATGGATGGAATCAGTGTCAAGGTAAATCACGGGTTAAGCGCAGAAGTGGTAACTAACACAAATGCGCCATAAAGCGGTTGCTGTGCGGCTTTGGAGCACAACGGAAGAACAAATCAGCTAGCGGCGTTTGAGCGCCTCGAGTTCGTCGAGCGAGCGCGGCCAATCGGAGCCGAGCAGGCGTGAGAGGCTGCGGTCGGCGAGAACCTTGCCGCCCGTCTGGCAGGCGGCGCAGTAGTTTGTCTCGTTGTCAGCGTAGCGGATGCGCTGGATGGGGCTGCCGCAGCGCGGGCAAGGCAGGCCGTAACGGCCGTGAACAGCCATCTCCGAACGGAACGCCGTGACGCCCTCGGGAAATGTTTTTGCGGCTTCGGCCGAGAGGCGTGCGATCCAGAGTTCCAATGTAGTTCGCGTGGCATCGAAGAGGCGCTGCCATTCTTCGAGTGTGAGCTTATGCGTAAGCGCGATGGGCGAGAGCTGCGCGGCGTGGAGGATCTCATCGGAGTAGGCGTTGCCGACACCGCTGATGAGACGCGGATCGGTGAGGGCGCGCTTGAGGGTGCGATTTTCAAGCGCGAGAGCAAAGCGGAACTCGTCGAAATTCGACGCGAAAATTTCGATGCCGCCGGGATCAATGTCGTTGAGGGCCTGTTCGCCGCGGAGAAGATGAAGCGAGGCGCGGCGCTTCGAGCCGGCTTCAGTCAGAACGAGACTCCCGTGAGGAAAATCGAGCGCGAGGAGGGACTGACGGCCAGAGAGCTTGACATTTGGCGAACGCCAGTGGAGACGGCCGGCAATCATGAGATGGATGACGAGCCAGAGATCGCCCTCAAGACCAATAGCAATGCGTTTGCCGATTCGGCGCAGGACGCGAACCGTATTTTCCTCGACGGTTGTGATGGGCGGGTCCGCTGTGCGGAGAACAAACACGCTCTGCAGCCGGATGCGCTCGAGCGTCTTGCCCAGAATCCGCGGCTCAAGGGCCGTGATATAGGCGGTGATGTCGGGAAGTTCAGGCATTGTTCTCAGATTGCAGTGAGGGTGCCGGCCAACGCAAGGATGTTTCTTTGGGCAGCCTATCGGAGGATCACGTTATCAATGAGCCGCGTCTCGCCAACGTATGCGGCGACGGCGAACAGCGCGCCGGGAACAACGGTTTCAACGGGCAGCAGAGTGCTCAAGTCGACGAGGGCGACGTAATCGATCCGGATATTGGGTTCCACGGCGAAAATCTCCTGTGCGGCGGCGATCAGAATCGATGCACGCCGCTCGCCCCCGGCTACCATCGACTCGACACGCCGCAGGGCGCGACTGAGAGACAACGCCTGGGCGCGCTGAGATGGGCTCAAGAAGACGTTACGAGAACTGATCGCCAGGCCGTCGCGATCGCGGACGATGGGGCAGACAACAATTTCGACAGCGAGGCGAAGATCAGCGACCATCCTACGAAGGACAGCGACCTGGGCCGCGTCCTTCTGGCCGAAGAATGCTCGATCGGGTTCAGCCGCAATGAAAAGCTTGGCCACGACGGTGGCGACACCGCGAAAATGTCCAGGCCGGGATGTGCCATCGAGACGGTCGCCGAGGCCAGGCACCTCGACGAACGTTGATGCCTGGCCGTTGGGGTAGATCCCCTCGACCGAAGGGGCGAAAAGCACATCGGCGCCTAGCTGCTCGACCAGGGCACAGTCAGCCTCAAACGACCGTGGGTAGCGCGAGAAATCCTCATTTGGACCGAACTGTGCGGGATTTACAAACAGGCTGACGGCGACGCGGGAACATGCAGCGCGGGCAGCGCGAATGAGCGAGGCGTGCCCCGCATGGAGAGCGCCCATCGTGGGCACGAGGCCAATTGTGCTGCCGTGCCTCGAGCGGGAGGCGCGGGACCAGCAACGAAGCTCGCCAACGGTGCGGAGGATCTGCATCAAGCCCGATTTAACCCGCCCAATCCTCGAACGCGTCGCGATTGACGACCGCGTCATCGGTGCCGAAATCAGCGCCTGCGGGGGTCAGGCCCATCGTCTGCCGACCCGCCACGCCCGTTGCCCGACGCGCCGGCAGGTGGTAGCTCTCAGCGTCTGACGGGAAGGCGCGATGCTCTACGTCTTCGCGGTAGCGCTCGATGGCGGAACGGAAGAGTGCGGATGCGTCAGCATAGCGGCGGACAAATTTGGCCTGCGGCGTAAAGGTGAGGCTGACGAGGTCATGGAAGACGAGAATCTGGCCGTCGCATTCCGGGCCGGCGCCAATCCCAATCGTTGGAATGGGCAGCGCCGCAGTGATAGCCGCGGCAGCCTCGCGGGGAACGCCTTCGAGCACGATGGCGCCCGCGCCGGCACGAGCGAGCGCGAGCGCGTCGGCCTGAAGGTCGCGCGCGGCTTCGGCGGTGCGGGCCTGCACGCGATAGCCACCCATGCGATGGACGCTCTGTGGCGTGAGGCCGAGATGGCCGATGACGGGAATCTCGGCTTCGACGAGAGCATGAACGAGCTCAATTCGCGGGCCCTCGATTTTGACTGCTTCGGCGCCGGCTTCCTTTACAAAGCGAACGGCGTTGGCGACGGCGGCGGAGCCGTGATAGCTGCCGAAGGGCATATCCGATACAACGAGAGCGCGACGAACGGCGCGGCGAACGGCGCGCGTGTGATGCAGCATCTCGTCGACGGTGACGGCAAGGGTATTCTCCTGGCCGAGGACGACCATGGCAAGCGAGTCGCCGACAAGGATGAGATCGACCCCCGCTTCGTCGACAAGGCGCGCGGTGGAGTAATCGTACGCGGTAAGCGCGGAGATGGGCTTGCCCTGCCGCTTCATCTCGGTGAGCGCGGGCATCGTGACTTTGGGAACAGGAACTCCGGGCGGGGATGGGTGCGCGCCCGCAGGGGGCGGAGTAAGGCTCATGAAGGGCTCCAGTGCCGCTCTGCAAACTCAAGATGCGACCCGAACAATACCAGTATACGCCGCTGAGTCCCCTCGCAAACAGTGCCCACTGACAGATTCTTCCAAGGTGCTATAAGGATGAAAGCAGGGCGTCGCCCGCCAAGCTGAGCCGCCCCGAACTGACTGCAGGGCCGTGGAGGAAACTATGGCCTACGATCTGACGATCGTGTTGCCCACATTCAATGAGAGCAGCAATGTAGGCCCGATTGTCGATCGCCTGGACAAGGCGCTTAAGAGCATCCGCTACGAAGTCATTTTTGTGGACGACGACTCGCCCGACGGCACCGCAGACGTTGTGCGGCGACTGGCCGAGCGGCACGACAACCTGCGCGTGCTGCAGCGGATCGGACGGCGCGGACTGGCTTCAGCGTGCATCGAGGGGATACTGGCCGCGGCAGCACCTTTCGTCGGTGTGATGGATGCAGACATGCAGCACGATGAGAGCATCCTTCAGGAGATGCTGCGCCGGATTCGGAAAGAGAATCTTGACCTGGTGGTGGGCTCGCGCAACATAGCCGGCGGAAGCATGGGCGAGTTTGCCGGCTGGCGAGTGAAGCTGAGCCAACTGGGCAAGCGGCTGAGCCTGATGGGCGCCGAGCACGAGCTGAGCGATCCCATGAGCGGCTTTTTTATCGTGCGCGTATCGACCTTCGAACAATTCGCGCACCGGCTTTCTGGCATCGGCTTCAAGATTTTGCTCGATATCGTGCTGTCGGCGGGACCAGGGCTGCGCATCGGCGAAGTGCCTTACCGCTTCAGGCAGCGCGAGCATGGCGAGAGCAAGCTCGACGTGCTGGTGGGGCTGGAGTACTTCGAACTGCTCGTGGATAAACACCTCGGCGATGTGGTGAATGTGCGATTCGTGCTCTTCGGCATGGTAGGCGCACTGGGCGTGGGAGTGCACCTGCTGATCCTGAGCGCGCTGCTCAGGCTTGCGGGGTTGAGCTTTGCCACGGGCCAGGCCATAACGACATTCATCGTGATGATCCTGAACTTTGTTTTGAACAACTCGGTAACCTACCGCGACCGCCGGTTGCGCGGATGGCGATTCTGGAGCGGCCTGATTACTTTCTGCCTGGCGTGCGGATTGGGCGTAGCAGCCAACGTAGCCATCGCGAATGAGGCATTCCGGCGCGGGGTTCCGTGGGTGCTAGCGGCGGTGACAGGCCTGCTGTTTACAGCTGTGTGGAACTACGGCGTGACGTCGATGACAACGTGGAGGCAGGCGCGGCGCTCAAGTGAAAAGCGCGCCCGGGAGCGGATGAAGGCCGGAGCGGCGCGGGCGGGACGGCGCGGCGATGAAAAGATGCCGGCAAAGACAGCGTGAACTGATTATGACGGCGCGACAAATACCATTGCGTTTTGCCCGCCTGCGCCCGTATACAGCATACTGACAGTCAGAATGATCTCCCCTATTGCGACCGGGATTTCTGCAGGGCTGGGCGCGGCTGCATGCGCTGGAGCGGCATGGGCGGCATACACCTACGCTTCCCTGTGGCCCGGTTCGCGAATTTTTGGCACGGCGCTGACTGCGCCGGCACGGCCGGGCGAGCTGGCCCTGACCTTCGACGACGGACCCAATGCGGCGTGGACGCCGAAGCTACTGGACATTCTGGCAAACCACGACGTGCGGGCAACGTTCTTTGTGCTCGGCGGGCGCGCGAAAACGGAGCCGGAACTTGTGCAGCGAACGGCAGCAGCCGGGCACGTCATCGGAAATCATTCCTGGGACCATCCCAATATGGCGCGGAGCTCCGTGGGTGTCATTCGGGAAGAAGTGAGGCGCACGAAGGACGAGCTGGAGCAGATAACGGGCGCGCCATTAAGGTTTTTCCGGCCGCCGTACGGCGCGCGGAGACCAGCCGTGTTTCGGATCGCGCGCGAGATGGGCCTGAATGTTGTGCTGTGGAACGCGATGACTTCGGATTGGAGCGATCCCTCGGCGGAACGGATCGCACTTCGGTTGACAGGGATGATCGAGCGGCTGCGGCAAAGGGGCCGCGCTGCGAACATCGTGCTACACGACGGCGGTCACCGCGATCCGGCGGCAAATCGCGCGCCTTCGGTGGCTGCGGCGGAGAAGCTGATCGAGCGATACAA
>JASHSG010000268.1 GCA_030040935.1 Acidobacteriaceae bacterium
TGCGGCTTCGGAGCGAAGTCGAATTCTTTCTGCTCGCCCCAGGTTTTGACGGTCTTATTGTCAGCTTCGGAGAGGCCGATGGGGACTTCGTCGCGCGTGAGGTTGGGGACGCGAGCGAGTGAGAGGCGAAGCTGCTCGTCGAGCTCGGCTGCGGTACGGTCCAGCTCATCGAGCTTTTCCTTGAGGAGGCGATTTTCTTCGCTTAGGCGAATCCCCTCCGGTGAGTTCTTAAAGTCTGCGGCCTTTGCGTCAACGGCGCGAATCTTGTCCATCGCCGGCATTTCGGAGAGCTTTTTTGCGGAGAAGGGGCTCCCTGCTCGCATTCCCATCGCAAATTGGTTCGAGAGCTCGTTGCGACGGGCTTTCAGCTGTTCGGCCTGTGTGATGGCCTCGCGGCGGCGTTTATCGAGAGCGCGAAAATCGCCGAGGAGGGCGGCGGGATCTGCGCCGCGCGCGCGCAACTTTTCTTCAACCAACTCAAGATTGGCGCGGACGAAAGCTAAGTCGAGCATTCTGCTACAAGTTTACCCGGCCTCCTTCCGGGCGGCCTGTGCATCCGCCTCGATGGGGCCGGCTTGGGTTTGCTCTACCCAACCGGGAAGCGTCTCGTCGCCGGTAATAAGGCGGGCACTGCGGGTGAAGGTGAAGTAGGTCCAGATCCAATTGGCGAGAACGGAAATACGATTGCGGAAGCCGATGAGGAAGAAGATGTGTATCGTGACCCAGGTGAACCAGGCGGGGAAGCCGCTCATGTGGGCTCTAAAAGGCCACTCGACTTTGGCGATCGCGGACATGCGGCCGATAGTGGCCATGTCGCCTTTATCGAAATAGCGGAATGGCGGTCGGGGTTTGCCGGCGAGGATCGCGGCGACGAGTTTGGCTGCGTGGTCGCCCATCTGCATGGCGGGCTGGGCGACACCGGGGACCTGATGTCCGTCCTGCTCGAAGTGAGCGAGATCGCCGAGGACGAAGACGTTTGGCAGGCCGGGGGGATTCAGGTGGTCGTCGACAATGACGCAGCCGCGTTTGTCGAGCGTGACGTTGGAGTGTGCGGCGAGCATCTTGCCCAGCGGCGAGGCCTGGACTCCTGCCGCCCACAGGGTCACGGCAGTATCGTAGTGACGGCCGTTCGCTTCGACCCACCCCGGGCCGACTGCAGTGACCTGGGTTTTGGTGTGCACTTCCACTCCCAGACGCTTGAGCTCGGCTTCCGCCTTGGCGGAGAGATCCTCGGGATATGCAGCGAGCACGCGCGGCCCGCTGTCGAGGAGGAGGACCCGGCTTTTCGCAGGATCGATGTGGCGAAAGTCGCGGCGCATGTAAAGCTGGGCAATGTCGCAGATGGCTCCAGCCAGCTCAACGCCGGTAGGACCAGCGCCAATGACAACGAAGTTGAGCGGAGGGTGCCATCCCTTTTCGACCATCTGGCGCTCGGCAAGCTCGAACGCGAGCAGGACGCGGCGGCGAATCTCGGTGGCGTCTTCAACGGACTTGAGGCCGGGCGCAAGCGGGATCCACTCGTCGTGGCCGAAGTAAGAATGGGTGGCGCCGGTGGCGAGGACGAGATAGTCGTAGTCGAGGGCCGCTCCGCTCGCGAGAGCGACCGACTGCGCGGAGGGATCGATGGCAGTGACCTCGTCCATGAGCACCTCGGTGTTCCTGTTGCGGCGCAGGATGGAGCGGATGGGCTGCGCGATGTCGGCGGGGGAGAGCACCGCGAGCGCAACCTGGTAAAGCAACGGCTGAAAGGTGTAATGATTGCGGCGATCGACCACAGTGACGTCGACCGGCAAATGGGCGAGCCCCTTTGCGGCGTTAAGGCCAGCGAAGCCGGCGCCGATGATGACGACACGCGGACGGCGATCGGGCGCGGCTTTGCCAGCGTGTGCGAAATCGCCGGGTCTCTGTTGCGTCGTCTCGGTCACAGTGTGCCTTTCGGATGCAGATTGGGACTTTCGGCGCTCTTAACCAAGGGCTGCGCTAAGCAGCGCGATGGTGGCAGCGATTGGGGGCGGAGCGAGCCGGGAACACGGACACCAACCAGGGCAGACGTTGGCGACGTCAACTCTGCAGGCCTGCTTCCGTACTGTAGCATCCAGCTATGAATTTGGAAGCATCGAATGGTGGCGCATCGATTGCGGGCGAATCGATGGTCTGGTGGGCAGGGTTTCACGCGGTCGTAGCTGTGTTGTTGCTGGCCGATTCGTTGCTGCCGGGCCACCGGCGCGAGTCGCGGCACGCACAGATGTTCGTATGGCTGGGGACGGCCGGCCTGACGCTGGCCGCCGCGGGTTTTGCCTGCTGGGTGGCCGTGGCGATGGGCAAGCAGACGGCGCTGGAGTTTGTGGCCGGCTACACGATCGAAACGTCGCTGAGCATCGACAATCTGTTCGTGTTCCTGGTGCTGTTTGAGGGGTTCAGGATCAGCGTGCAGCGGCAGCACACGGCACTCACGTGGGGCGTGTGGGGCGCGTTCGTGCTGCGCGCGACCTTCATTGCGGTGGGGGTCACGCTGCTGCGCAATTTCGAGTGGGTGACGTGGGGATTCGGGCTGATGCTGCTGTACGCGGCGTGGCGGATGGTACGCGGAGGCTCGGCGCGGGCAGCAGTGCCGGAGTGGATCGCGCGCATGCAACCGGCGAAGGGGTCGTTGTTGCCAGTGATTCTTGCGGTCGAGGTGACCGATCTCCTGTTCGCGACGGATTCAATTCCCGCGGTGCTGTCTGTGACGCATAATCCGTTTGTGGCGTATACGTCGAATGTGGCGGCGATTTTGGGGCTGCGGTCGCTCTATTTCGGTTTGGCGGCGATGCTGGAGCGGTTCAAGTATTTGCATTATGGCCTGGCCGCGATATTGGCATTCGCGGCGCTGAAGATGCTCGCGGCTAAGTGGTTCGATGTGCCGGTGGCGGTTTCGCTGGTGGTGATTGGAGCGATTTTGGCAGTGTGCGCGGGGGCGTCGGTGGTGCAGGGGATAGGGAACAGGGAATAGGAGACAGCAGTCAGGAGGCAGTTTTCCGGGCCCCTCCGCAAAGCGAGTAGAGTCGGAAGTCGACCTCGATGGTGATCATCGCGGGGACTGGGGTTTTGCCATCGTTCATTGCGGGCTTGAATCTGTATTGCTTGACGGCTTCGATTGCCTTCTCATCGAGGCCCATGCCGAGCGCGCGCACGACGTGAACATTCTGGGGCTCGCCGTTTTTGTCCACGATAAGGCGGACGAGACACACGCCCTGGTATTTCGCTCGCCTTGCTTCATCCGAGTAATCTGCGGTGACTCGATGGATGAGAACAGGCGCGCTGATGTGGCCACCAATTTTGTAAATGGGTTCATTGGCCTGGGTCGCCGCGGTTGTGTCGGTGGGCGGGGCAGGTCGCTGGGCGGCGAGGACCGTCGAGGTGAGAGCCACGGCAGCGAGAATGAATTCGCGGCGCATCGGTATCTCCGGAGTTGGCGAGAGAAGTGTAGCACCGTGTTCGGCGTCAGCGCGGAAAGCCTACCGCAGATCCTTCGCGCCGTTCGTCCGCGCCCGCGGACGAACGGGTTCAGGACAGCAGAGCGCGAGAACGAGCGCTTGAGTCTTCTATCATTGAAGTCACTGTGCAAACCATACGGGTAGAGACGCCGACGGCGAAGTACGACGTGGTGATTGGGAGCGGATTGCTGGAAACGCTGGCGCCGAGGATTGCGAGGGCGGTGGGGCGATTGCCGCGGAGCGTGTTCGTGCTGACGTCGCCGGAGATCTGGGCCTTATGGTCGAAGGCCTTCCTACGTTCTTTCAAGGAGGCGGGAGTTGAGCCGCCCGTGACGCTGTTTCTTCCGCCCGGAGAGCAGCACAAGACCGTGAAAAGCGTGGAACGCCTTCTCCGCGAGATGGTGAAGGCGGGCGGCGACCGCAGCACCCTGCTGATTGCCTTTGGCGGCGGGATTGTCGGCGACGTAGGCGGATTTCTGGCCGCGACATTCATGCGCGGGATCCATTATGTGCAGGTGCCGACGACGTTTTTGGCGCAAGTCGACTCGAGCGTGGGTGGCAAGACCGGCGTGAATCTGCCCGAAGGCAAAAATCTGGTGGGAAGTTTTCATCAGCCGAGGGCGGTGTTTGCCGATATCGGCGTGCTCGGGACGCTGCCCGATCGCGAGTTGAGAGCGGGGCTGATGGAGAGCGTGAAGGCGGGATTCATTCGCGACCGCGCTCTGGTGCGGTTTATGGAGGAGCACGCGAAAGAGATTTTGGCGCGCGAGCCCAGAGCATTGGAAAGGGTGATCGCGGCGTCGGTGAGGATGAAGGCCGATGTGGTGCGGCGCGATGAGCGTGAGAGCGGGCTGCGGATGATTTTGAATTTCGGCCACACGGTGGGTCACGCGTTGGAGCAGGCAAGCAAGTACAAGGCGATGCTGCATGGAGAAGCGGTGGCGTGGGGGATGGTGGCGGCGCTGGCGGTGGCGCGGCGGCGAGGAACGATTACCGGCGGCCAGATGGAGCGGATGGAGAAATTGATTTACCGCTACGGACCGTGGCCAAAGCTAATGGTGGCGGCAGCGAAGGTGATGGCGGCGACGGGACGCGACAAGAAGAACGTGGGCGGAGTGAGGCGGTTCGTGCTGCCGCTGGGGATTGGCGATGCGGGTGTGGTAGAAGATGTGACGGCGGCGGAGCTGGAGGCGGGGGTGAAGTACATGCTGGTGAGGGCAAGGACAGCTTTTAGCCCTTAGCTGTCGGCTTCTCCTGTGCTGGCATGAGAGTTGTCGCGCCCCAGGTACCCGAGAGCGAGGCATTTGAGGCACTCCCTTTTGTCGAGAGGCTTCATCTCCAGGTTTCCTCACTAAGACTCTTCGCTGCGCTTCGAGTTTTAGAGAGGGGCTCCCACCTCTCCTGATTTTCGAAGTTGTAACCTGACTGAAGTAGCATCGATGGGCGGCCAAGGACGGCCTGACGGGTTCGTGGTATGTTAGTCAATTCCTCAGCATTCCCGTCGATTCCCCAAATTCACTGCAGGGCAGAAAAGAGATGAGCGATCAGCCGATGTACCGGTGGCTTGAGCAGCAGGGCGAGGCGTTTGGCGCGCCGGGTCTCGCGCCTCGATGGACTTCGAGCGTGAAGGACGCCGTGGTTACCGCGTACTCGGGGTCGAGCCGGATATGGTTCACATGCTCGCACGGAATTCTGAACGAGGTTTATTGCCCCACGATCGATCACGCGCAGGTGCGCGACATGGAGTTCCTGGTGACCGACGGCGAGACGTTTGTCCACGAAGAGAAGCGCGACATGAAGACGAGCTTCTGGTACATCGATCCCGACGCGTTGGGGGTGCGGTATGTAAATCGCGATCCGGATGGGCGGTACAGCCTGACCAAGGAGATGATTGCGGACCCGCACCACGGGGTGGTGCTGCAGAGGATACGACTGGAAGCGCACGAGGACCTGATGGCGAGGCTGAAGCTGTTCGCGCTGCTGGCGCCGCATCTTGATGGGGGCGGGGCGGGGAACTCGGCGCGGACTATGGATGTGGCTGGGCACAATGTGCTGGTGGCGTGGAAGAACGAGTGGTCGCTGGCAATGACAGCGAGCTGCGGATTCTCGCGAATGAGCTGCGGGTTTGTGGGTGCGAGCGATGGCTGGCAGGACCTGATGCAGAACATGAATATGAATTGGATGTTTGGATCAGCGACAAATGGGAACGTGGCGGTGATGGGCGAGATAGACCTGGGATGCATTGACGATCTGAGGAGTTTGATGGACGGCGTCGCCGGTGAGGTTGTGGCGAAGGTCGATGGCGAAATGGCGGTGCGTGAGTTCACGCTGGCAATCGGAATCGGTGAAGGGCTGCATACGGCACTGCAGAAGACGATGGGCGCACTGTCAGTGCCGTTTGAGGAGCAGAAGAAACGTTTCATTGAACAGTGGCAACGGGCAGCGCATCCGGATGAGCTGGCAGCGAAATCGCAGGACGGCGGCAAGCTGATGAGAGCCAGCCACGCGATTTTGCTGGCGCACGAGGATAAGGCATTTTCAGGCGCGTTCGTCGCGTCGGCATCGATTCCCTGGGGGCAAGTCAAGGGCGACGACGATCTGGGCGGATACCATCTGGTGTGGACGCGTGACATGGTGCAGACGGCGACGGCTCTGCTGGCGTGCGGGCGGTCGGAGACGGCGCGGCGGGCGCTGGTATACCTGGCATGCACGCAGCAGGTGGATGGCGGATTTGCGCAGAATTTCTGGATTGACGGTAGGCCCTATTGGAGCGGAAAGCAGCTCGACGAGGTGGCCTTCCCAATCATTCTCGCGTGGCGGCTATGGAAGATGGGCGGGCTGGGCGAGCTGCACATGTTCCCGTTTGTGGAGCGGGCTGCCGGATGCCTGGTGCGGCAGGCGCCGATTACGCACCAGGAGAGGTGGGAGGAGAATGCGGGATATTCGCCGTCGACGCTGGCGGCGGTGATCGGCGGATTGATTTGCGCGGCGGAGATGGCGCGGGCGCATGATGCGACGGAGCTGGGAGAGTTTCTGGAGGAGTTTGCCGACTGGATTGAAGGGCATCTGGAAGACTGGACGGTGACGAACAACGGGGTGCTCGACCCGGAAGTGAAGCGGCACTACATGCGGATCAGACCGCCGGAGTGCGGCGAGGCCTACGCACACGAGAGCTGTGGAAAGGAGGTGATCCGGCTCCAGAACCGGCCGCCGGGAACGCGGTCGGAATTTGAAGCGCGGGAGATTATCGACGCGGGGTTTCTGGAGCTGGTTCGGTATGGAGTGCGAAGGGCCGACGATCCATTGATTGTGGATTCGCTGAAGGTCGTGGACGCGGTGCTGAAGCGCGAGCTGCCGCAGGGGGCAGGTTGGTTGCGGTACAACTTCGACGGCTATGGGCAACGGGCGGATGGGGGGCCATTTGAGAGTTGGGGCCAGGGGCGGGTATGGCCGCTATTGACTGGCGAACGAGCGCATCGCGAACTGGCCGCGGGCAACGACATCCGGGCGCTGATCAGCACTTATGAGGACTTCGCAAGCTGCGGACAGTTGCTGCCCGAACAGGTGTGGGACGAAGGAGACCGGCCGGAGCGGAGCTTGAAGAAGGGGCAGCCCGCGGGGTCGGCGGTTCCACTGGTCTGGGCCCACGCGGAATATTTGAAATTGTTGCGGTCGGCTGTGGACGGGAAAGTGTTCGACCGCATCGATGCGGTATATGAGCGTTACTCGAAGCCGGCGGGGCGCGAGAAGCGGCGGCGGGGAGTCGAGATATTCAGCCGCATGCGGCCGATCCAGCGAATGAATGCGGGAAGCGCACTTAGAATTCTTGACGAACGGCGGTTTGAGGTTGTGTGGACCGACGATAGGTGGAAGACCGTGAACACAACCGGCAGCCGGGGGTTGGGCAGCGCCGGATTCAGCGCAGACGTGAAGCCCGCGGCGGGCAGCGAGGAGCTGGAGTGGACGATGCACTGGCGGGAATGCGACAGCTGGCTTGGATACAATGTGAAGGTCAAGGTGGAAGCGTCTTAGCGGAGGCTATGGATGCGCCGTATTTCGCGCGGCACTGATTCCTCGGATTTTACGGGCACGAATGAATCCATGCTCTTTCAAAACGGCGGGACCCAACGATTTGTTCGGCAAGCTCTCGAACATTTCTTCGACCAGCGGCACTGCTGAAGCCGTTCCCAATCAAGAGAGAGACTGATTCAGACCTCCAGTAGAACAGCCTCAGCAAGTGCGATGGGCACTTCAAGGAAAGGACATTCAAGAATTCATATGGCTTCAGGCATTGCATCACTTTCACTGGACCAGCTTTCGATCGACACGCTGCGTTTGCTCGCCGTCGACGAGGTCGAAAAAGCCAACAGCGGCCATCCGGGTGCGCCCCTGGGTTGCGCACCTATCGCGTATCTTCTGTTTCACAAGTTGATGAAGCACAATCCGGCGAACTCAAAGTGGGCCGACCGGGACCGATTTGTATTGTCGAACGGGCATGCCTCGGCGATGCTCTATGGAGCGCTGTTTCTCTCGGGCTACAAGGTGAACTTGGACGACCTGAAGAGTTTCCGGAGGTGGGGATCGATCACGCCGGGGCATCCGGAGTACGGGCTGACCGATGGCGTGGAAGCGACCACGGGGCCGCTCGGGCAAGGGTTTGGAATGGCCGTGGGTATGGCTATGGCGGAGAAGCATCTGGCAGCGACGTTCAACCGCCCGGGCTTCAGCGTCGTCGATCATCACACGTTTATGCTGTGCGGCGACGGAGACTTGATGGAGGGGATTTCGCACGAGGCAGCTTCCTTGGCGGGCACGCTGGGGTTGGGTAAGCTGATCGCGCTCTATGACGACAACCTGGTCACTCTGGACGGCCCCGCGCGGTGGAGTTTCACAGAAGACGTGTGCAAGCGGTTCGAAGCTTACAACTGGCACGTGCAGCGGGTGCTGAACGGAAATGACCTGGACGGAATTGAAGGGGCGATTGACGCTGCAAAGGCGGTTGCGGACAAGCCCTCACTGATCGCGGTACGAACGGTGATCGGATACGGCAGCCCGAGAGCGGGAACAAACAAGGTGCACGGCGAAGCGATGGGAGCGGCGGATACTTCGGCTACGAAAAAATTCTTTGGATTTCCGGAAGATCAAAGCTTTTACGTGCCCGATGACGCTCTGGCCAACTGGCGGGAGGCGGTGCAGCGCGGCGC
>JASHSG010000269.1 GCA_030040935.1 Acidobacteriaceae bacterium
CTGCTTATACCCTGCGTTTTTGCCGGCAGAGGCCGCAATGCGGGCGAGCAACTCGCGATCGGTCATACGCCCAGATTAAGGCAAGTTGAAAGCGACGGTGACTTTGGAGAGTGGCGCTTGCACAGAAAACCCGGAGTTGCCGTAGAATGGGGTTGCGCGTCATGCTGGCGGAGCCGCAAACGCGTTGTCCTGGCGGAGCCTGGAGATTGACTCGACCGATTGCAGGCAGCCGTGGCGATTGCCAGCACCGAGACGAACGGCAAACAGGTATTTTGGGTTAGAGCCATTGGCCCTGCCTTGGAATCCCAGGTCCTGAAGTGGACAGAATAGGAAGAAAATCTTGAGCGCTATGTGGAAACCAAGCCAGACCGGATCTTCGATCCCGAATCCCGCGCCGGAGCCGCAACACGCGACGCCGCCGGCACACGCACCTGAACCCCCGACCCGGATGCAGGCCGGAAACTCCGAGCAAGCCACGCTGGGCAAAAGCCTTTTCATCAAGGGCGAGATTACCGGTTCGGAATCTTTATATATCGACGGCAAGGTGGAAGGCGCAATCAATCTTCCCGGCAATCGCGTGACGGTGGGTCGCAACGGCCAGGTCGGAGCCAACATCACCGCGCGCGAGGTAGTGGTGCTGGGCAAAGTGAAGGGCAATATCTCCGCCACCGACCGCGTGGACATTCGCGCGGAAGGGTCGCTGCACGGCGACGTGGCTGCGGCGCGCATCAGCATTGAAGACGGCGCATTCTTCAAGGGCGGCATCGATATTCGCAAGCCCGACGCGAAGCCGATGCAGGCGACGGGGACAACGGGGCCGGTTGCGGTGCCCGGGCCCGCGCCGTCGATTCATGAGGCGCACAGCTCCTAGCAGTTGCTCGCGGCTTTCAATCTTCGCACTGAACACGAGCGCTTCCGCGTCACCGGGAGCGCTCGCGCTTTTGCGGGGGATCGAGGGGCAGGCAAAACCGGCGCGGGACTGCCAAAAAATCAGGGGTGGCGAGGATTCAGCTAAGCCGCAAACGGCGCATGGCGACGCGGGGCAGCGCCGAGCCCGATTTATCCAGAACCCATGCCGCAACGACGGTCCAGAACGCCATGCCGACCAAAAGAATTGCCGTGTCGGCGATGGACCGGGAATGATGGAGCGCGGCCAGGCGCGGCGAACGATGGAAGAGGCCGGCAAAGACCCATGCGATAAGCCATGCGGCCGCGCCACCGGTTAAAGCGCCCAGCAGACAGCGGCCCATCTCGGCATAGTCGAGGCTGGCGAGAGAGACCATGCGGCGCTTGTGCAGCAGCAGCGCGATGGTGAAGGTCTGCAGCGCGATGCCGAAGTCGGAGGCGAGCGCCAGGCCCGTGGCTCCGCGCCAGTTGAAGAGCGAGTCGTAGATGGGCAGTGAAATGGCCGTAACGACGGTGCTGGCGACCATGGGCACGAAGGTGTTTCCGGCGGCATAAAAGGCGCGCGAGTAGATGGCCTGCGCCGACCAGAGAAACAGTGAAACCGAGAAGACGGCGAAATAGGCGGCACAGAGCCGCGCATCGTCGGGCGAGAAACGGCCTCCGGTAAAGACCAGATCGATGGCCGGCCAGCCGAGCGCCACCATGATGGAAGCCGAGAGCAAGCCGAGCGATGCAACGCGGGACACAGAATCGGCGACACCGGTGGCGAACTCGTAGCGGCGATCGCGCGTCCAGAGGCTGGCGAAGAACGGCATGGAGGCGGCGCCGGCGGCTTGCGCCAGGACCGACATGGGCGCGGTGAAAAGCTGCTTGGCGTAGCTCATCAGCGAGACCGCGCCGCCGATGCGCGATGCGAAGTGAGCGATGATCCAGTTGTCGGCAGTGACGAGCGAGACGCCGGCCATCAGCGGCAGTGAAAGACGCACCCATTCGCGCAGGCCTTCGTCGCGCCAGTCGAGAATGAAGTGGTAGCGCGTGCCGGCGCGGTGGGCGAAGAACCAGTTCAGCAGAAACGGGCCGAGCACGGCTCCGCCGACGGTGCCAAAGGCCAGCGACGAGACTCCGATTCTCCTGACCAGCAGCAGACCGCCCACGATGGTGCCGAGCCCGTAGATGAGCGGCGCGGCGGCCTGCACGTTGAACTGCTTGCGCACCAAAAGCACGGCGCCAAATACGCCGCCGGCAAAGAAACAAAGCTGCGCGGGCAGCAGGATGCGCGTGAGGAGCACGCAGATCGCGGCTTTGTGCGGATCGAAGCCGCTGAACCACCAGCGCACATACCAGGGAGCGAAGATCTCAGCCAGCAGAATGGCCGCGCCCAGCACCAGGTACATGGTGGTAAGGATGACCGAGAGCGAACGCTCGCCTTCGGCGTCGCGGCCCTGCTCGTGATAACGGGTGAGGATGGTGACGAAAGTGATGGAGGCTGCGCCGCCGACGAGGAAGTAGGAGATCATGTCGGGCAGGACGAAGGCGGCGTTAAGAGCATCGGCTTCGACGCCGCGCCCGAAGAGCCAGACGATGTATTTGACCCGCACCAGCCCGATAATCCGCGACAGGAACGTGGACACCATGAGCACGACGGTGGCCGAGAAGATGCTGTGCCTGTGAGAAGGATGGATGAGACCGCGCGCGCGCTCCCACCATGAACGCGGCGCCGGCTGCGCCTCGATTGCCGCGGCGAGTTCCAACTGCCGGGGATCGCGATCTGAGGGAGGGGTGGTCACTGTTGTCGATTCTACCGGGATTCCATTGGACGGCTGTGACCGGGGAACTTAGTTGGCCAATCCCGCAATTTGCCATCGGGTTATATGCTGGTCACGGAGATTCTGGGTTCATGAACGCGATTGCGACACCGAGAAGCAACTACAATCTTGCGTTGCCATTTTATGAGAGCTCGGTTCGAAATCCGCAAGCCGCGGCGTTGTTTGCCGGCGAGTCCAGCTATTCCTACGGCGAACTCGCAAACCTTGCGCGCCGAATCTCGGGTTGGCTCGACGGGAAAACCGGCCAGCGTTCGGGCAAGGTCGGGATCCTCGCATCCCGCACTCTGGAAGCATATGCGGGAGTGCTGGGAACGCTTTGGTCAGGCGCGGCCTATGTGCCCATCAAACCGGATACGCCCGAAGACCGTGTAATCCGCATCCTGCAGCAGACGACGCTGGACGCGCTGATCGCGGATCAGGCCGGTTTAAGCAGGTTTTCGGATCATGTGCTGGAGAACGCGCCGAAGCGGATTTTGCACGGACCTGGCGCGACACCCCCTGAAAGCGCCTTGCGATTCCCCGGGATCAGCTTTGAGAGCTTCGGCAATCTCGCCGACCGCGGGCCCGTTCAGCCGGTGACGCGCGCCGGAGATGACCTGTCGTACATCATCTTCACATCCGGCACGACGGGCACGCCGAAGGGCGTCATGATCGAAAACGAGAGCGTTTGCCAGTTTATCGAGATCATGCACCAGCGCTTCAGGCTTGGGGCCGGCGATCGAGTGGCGGAAGCATCGGAGCTGACCTTCGATGCTTCGGTTTTCGATATGTTCATGGCGTGGAGCGCGGGGGCGACGCTCTATGTGGTGCCGGCCGCGCAGTTGATGGCTCCGGCAAAGTTCATCCGCGATCACGAATTGACACTGTGGTTCTCAGTGCCCTCGACCGCTTCGTTCATGGGGCGGATGAAGATGCTGAAGCCGGGGGCATTTCCCTCGCTGCGGATTTCAATTTTTGCGGGAGAAGCGCTGGCCGTGGCGACCGCACAGGCATGGCAGGCCGCCGCACCCAACAGCATCGTGGAGAATTTCTATGGGCCGACGGAGCTGACCGTGGACTGCATCGCACAGACCCTTGAAGACCCGCCGTATGTGACTCCGAATCGCGGAACGATGGCCATCGGAAAGGTTTTTCCCGGCGTTCGCGCCGGGATTGTGGACGCCGAGCTCAGGTTCCTGCCGCGCGGCGAGGAAGGGGAGCTGGTGGTATCGACGCGGCAAGCGGCGCGCGGATATTTTGGGGACCCGGAGCTTACCGCGGCTCGATTTCCCACGCTCGATGGCGAGCGATGGTATCGCACCGGCGACCTGGCGTATGAGGACGCTTCGGGGACGTTTCATCATCTGGGCCGAATTGACAACCAAGTGAAGATACTCGGCAACCGCGTCGAGCTCGAGGAAGTCGAAGCTCATTTGCGCGAGATTCTGGGCACAGACATGGTGGCGGCCGTGGCCTGGCCCCTGGTCGACAGCCGCGCAGCAGGCATTGCAGCTTTCCACTGCGCGCCGGGAGTGACCCGCGACGCGGCCCGCGATGAAATGAAAAAACGCGTGCCCGATTATATGGTTCCGCAGCGGATCCATTACCTGGACGCGCTGCCGTTGGGAGCGACGGGCAAGATCGATCGCAAGGCTCTGGCAAGGCTGCTGGATGAAGCGAAACTTTGATCGGGTTGCGGGCCCGCTGCGTTCCGATGCTATGAGGATCTGGACCTGAGCAGCTCCGGCCCCGCCACTTTCCCGTCCGCAGTTCTGGGAAGCGTGTCCACCAGCGCAATCTCATCGGGAGCCTGCGTATCCGGCAGGTTCTGGCGGCAATGCGCAGCCAGCAGCGCGACCAGCTGGTCGCGAAACCTGGCCTGCCCGGGCGCATTGGCCAGCCGCGCGAACTCCGCTGCATCCGGCTCCGGCCAGCCGATTGGCGGTAGAGCCGCCCCCTGCAACGATTCTTTGGGAACAAAGAACGCATCGTAACTTCCGTCGCGCCGGCATGCCGCCCAGCTGAGGAAGACCGCGAATCCCGTGGCTTCGTTTTCGAGATCGAAGAGCGACTGCGGATGAATGCCCCGGTCCGCATCCTGTTCGGCCTTTCGCCGCAGTTCGCCCGCGGCATAGGCGGCGTCCGCGCCTTCAAGAATCGCCATGGCGGTGAGATCTCTCTCTATCCGCGCATTCGGTATGGCTTTGATGCCGAAGGCTTGCTTTGCGTGCCGCCTCAACAGTGAGCGAATCTCATCCAAACCAGGCCTGCGCTCATTCCAGTCAAGAAACTCGCCCTCCCGGCCTGCGGCCGCGCCGGGCCCGATACGCAGAATCGCCTCATATCGAAAGCGCGTCATCTCGTTGTCCGCGCGGCCCCTGAGCGGCCTGATCTCCACCGTCGAGATCTTCGGAAATCTTCGCGGCAGCGACAGAAAGTAAGCCGGAGAAAGCACCAGCTCCGGGTCTCTTTCCATGCGCCGGAGAATCCGCCCGCGGAGTTCGTCGGCGCTCAACTCATCCGGAGCCTGAAACAACTCCACCGAAGACGCAAACGCGCGCAACAAGGGCAGGCTTCTGACGTCGCCCACGTAAATATGCCCGCCGGGCCTCACCAGGCCGACTGCTTTTTCCAGGACTTTCGACAGGTAGGCGGCGTTGGGAAAAAACTGAACAACGGAGCTTAGCACGAGCGTATCGAACGTGCTTTCGCCGAAGCCCTCCAGATCGGCCGCCTGGCTTTCGACCACTTCGACGCGCCGGGCTATATCGGGGATTGTCTCGAGCTGTTGCCTGAGCCGGCCCAGGACAGCGGAAGATTGGTCGACGGCGACGTAGCGGTCACAATGGGGCGCCACTCGCATGACCAACATACCGGTTCCACAGCCGATTTCGCAGACGGATTTTGGGCTTAGCCGAAGAATATCGCCCACCGTATTCTCGACCCACTCATGCATCTGGTCGGCTGGAATTGCGCCGTGCGTGTAGCTGCTGTCCCAGCCCATGGTGTTGAAACCTACACACGCGGAGGTGGCCTGCTTCGAGAACTGGCTCAGATCGAAGATTTTCCGCCACTTGCCGACGATCGTCGAGCCCGCCGCAGCACGGCCCAGGACGTTGTCAACGAATTCATTGTCGGGAACGACGAAGGCGGCGACTTTATTGCCGCCATCCTGAATGGCCGCAGCTTCGCGCACCCCCGGGTGCGCGCGCAACAGGTCTTCGATCGCGGCTCGCCGACCTGCCTGCTGAGCCTGTTCGTGCGCGGCCGCATCATCGAGCTTGTTCGTCAGCGGGTCCATTCATGTGTCTTGCCGGATTCAATTGGATTTCGCAACGCTCTCCGTGAGAGCACAGATCGCGTCAACGCTGTCGATCTGCTCCTTATCGAATCCGACCTGCGCAAAATCAATTCCGAAGTTCTCTTCCAGGAACACGACGATTTCGACGGCATCGATCGACTGCAGGCGCCCGCTGAACAGGAGGGAATCGCTGTCCGCAAAAGGCCTGTCGTCGCCGCTCGCGGTCAGCAGACCCTGTACAAATGCACGGATGTCGGCCCTTCCCTTCATTGCGCTCCTAGAAATGAATGAAGAACAAACTCGCCAGATATTTCAGGTGCTCGATGAGAGGATACATTCGCTCATCGGCATCAAACACATTCAGAATACAGTAAAAGAATCCGACGCCCACTGCGGGCAACAGGCGTCCGCGAACGAATCCGCCACGGTTCTGATCGCGCTTGCGCAGCTGAGAGACACAAAGTCCGGCAGCGAGAAATGCGTTATAGAAAAACAATACCTGGTAACTCGCAATGGCCCTCCAGAGCCCGTCATCCCTGACGATCTGCCAATCCCGCGCCAGGTGATAGAAAGAGTTTCCGAAGAATGCGGCGGCAAATGTGGCGAATATGGTACGCATCCGCTTATGCCCTTTCCAGTACCGGAAGAACGCCGGGTAGAAAAAGAAATCGACGAGCAGCTCCTTGAAGTAGTAATAAAAGCGGTTGAAGAACTCCATCACCGTTGTCGAAGACAGCGGACGATAGGTGTTGCGCAAGGCGTTGAACCCAGCCATGCGGCAACAGGCAATGAACTTGTGCCCGAAGATGGAGAAAGCGAAGATGAGTTCGAAATAGGCCAGCAGCTGGCATGCCCAACGCAGGTGCCAGGCGGCCGGTGTACCGTGCACGCTCATGGTCAGCGCCTGATCGGGCGTTGGAATCTGCAGGTATTGATGGAAGAACACGTTCCACAGCGCCCGAGCCACGTCAAGAAGAATGGCCCAAACAAGCAGCTTCAGGCCTTTCAACTGCACCACCGCAAGCTGCTCCGGCGTTTTTGCCTCGATGCGGCGAAGGTATGCCGCGCCCTTGGGAAATGGAGTGTTCGTGGAACCCCACAGAGGCCGCAGCGCAGCCACTTCAAGCGCAAGGTCCGAGGACGGTTTCGAGTTTCGGTCCGTGAGCGCGTAAGCGATGAACCAGAGGTAAGCCGACAAAACGCCGACCAATGTCCACAGCGCGGAATAGGCCCACGACTGCGGAGCGCGGGAGGACGCGAACACGGTCAGGCATGTGAATCCGGTAAGGAGAATCAATACCGGTCTTTTCGCAAACCGCGAATTGGGCCAGCGCATCGCGCACCAATATAAAAGCACGGATAATGCGATTACCGTCAGAGTGAGGACGAGCAGCAGAGAGTTGCCGGCGGTTTCGATCACGACGATTGCAATTGTGCTGGCGGCCAAAAGGAGCCGCCGGTACGCAGGAAGAAAGGTGATGAGTGCGAGGGGCGCCATCAACGCCATTACGGATCGCAAATCCGGGAGGAAAACCCGCATGCCTAAGCCAAAGACCGCGAGCAAAACCAGTTTGCCCGGCGGAGTTTGTGCAAAGCGAACCACCGCGGGAAAGGATTCGATACGCGGAATCAGGCGAAACCCGGCCACGCCGTCTGCCTTGGCACTCGTGATCCTGGCTGGCGTGACCATTTTGCTCATTGTCGGGGAAACAAGGTATCGAGGACAACACATTTCAGTCTGGGGAAACACTGCCGAGCACTCCGTTTGCAAACACTTCGCGGCGGAGGCATCGGGCGAATATTCTGTTTGAAGGTGAGCTTCATGCGCATTAACGTTTTTCTTCTGCTTTATGCCCTGCTGGGAACGACGGCCTGGAGCCAGGCGATTCACTCTCGCGGCGGATTCACCCTCCCCGCTCCTCCGGATGCCGAGGCCGTTCCGGTAACGGACGATTACTTCGGGACAAAAATCGTCGACAACTACCGCTGGCTGGAGAACGCCGACAGCCCCGAGACCAAAGCCTTCATCGATGCCCAGAACGCCTACACCGAGCGCTATATGGAGCAGGCGCGCATCCGGCCCAGGATCGCCGACGACATGGACGCGCTGGAGCACGTGAGCAGCTGGAAGGTGCCCGTCGCGCGCGGAAACGACCTGTTCTTCGAGAAGATGCTGGCGGGCGAGGAGCAGTCGTCGATCTACGTGCAGCACGGATGGGGGGAGAGAGATAAGCGGCTTATCGATCCGGCGCAGTTCAGCCGCGACCCCAACACTTCGGTGGGATTGGAAGATGTGTCGCGCGACGGAACGCTGTTGGCGTACGAGGTCAGAGAAGGCGGCGCGGATGAATCCACGGTGCGCATCTTCAACGTGAAAACGGGAAAGACGCTGGAGGATGAGCTGCCCATCGGAATTTATCTGGGCGTAGCATTCACGCCCGACGGCAAGGGCCTCTTCTACTCGCGCATGGACCAGCGGGGATCGCTGGTCTACGAGCACGAACTGGGAACCAGGGTCTCGCGCGACCCACTGGTCTTCGGGCGGGAGTTTCGCGGCGAGGAACTGGGTCCGAGCGACCTGATGCTGCCTTACCTGTCGGACGACTATCGCTACCTGGTGATCCAGATCGACCGCGGCGTGCCGCCCAAACGGGTGGACATCGTGTACCGCGATCTGACCAGGCCGGGGTCGTACTTCGATGTTCTGATCTGGGGCGTGGATTCGCGGTTCTCTGCCGACTACGTGAAAGGCGCGTGGTATGTGAGCACGGACTACAAGTCGCCCAATTGGAGAATTCTGAAGGCCGACCCGGGAATCATGCCCGATGCGTGGACCACGATAGTGCCCGAAGGGCCATACGCGATTGAAGACTTCAATATCGTGGGCGGCAAGATCTACGTGAATCGCATACACGATGTGAAGACCGAAACCAGCGTCTATGCCCTCGACGGCCAACCGGCCGGCGCCGTCGAGCACAACGGCATCGGATTGGTGACGACGCTTGCCGGGCGCGCAACAGACCGCTACGGGTTCTACAGCTTCGAATCGTTCATTGCCCCGCCCACGATCTACCGGCTGGATACGGAGACTGGCAAGCAGGAGATGTTTGCGCAATCGAAGGTTCCTTTCGATTCCAGTCAATACGAACTCAAGCAGGTCTTCTACACGTCGAAAGACGGCACCAGGGTGCCGATGTTCATTGCCGGGAAGAAAGGATTGAAGCAGGACGGCACGGAACGGCTGCTGATGACCGCGTACGGAGGGTTCAATCTGAGCCAGTTGACTGAATGGAGGCCTCTGTATGCCTGGTGGCTCGAGGAGGGTGGATGGTTTGCATTGCCCAACCTGCGCGGCGGAGGCGAATACGGCGAGCGCTGGCACGAACAGGGGATGTTTGACAAAAAACAGAATGTGTTCGACGACTTTTACGCCGCGGCCGAGTATCTGATCGCCAACAAGTACACGTCGCCGGAACATCTCGCCATCTATGGCGGCTCAAACGGGGGGCTGTTGATGGGCGCGGCGATCACGCAAAGGCCGGAGCTGTTCTCCGCCGTGGATTGCGCCTATCCGCTGCTGGATATGCTGCGCTACCAGAAGTTTGAACAGGGCCCGCACTGGATGACTGAGTACGGATCGGCAGACAACGAAGATCAGTTTCGCTATCTGCTGAAGTACTCGCCCTACCAGAACGTGAAAAAGGGCACGTCCTATCCAGCGGTGCTCTTCTTTACAGGCGCGAGCGACACCCGGGTGGATCCGCTGCACGCGCGCAAAATGACGGCGCTTTTGCAGGCGGATTCATCCAGCGGACGGCCCGTGCTGCTGCATTACAGCGTATCTGGCGGCCACTCGGCGGGCGTGGGCGTGGAACAAAAGATCCAGGACGTTACGGATCAGCTGACCTTTCTGTGGACGGAAACGGGACAGGCAGCCGCACAGAAGTGATCCATTCCGGGCACGGAAACAGCATGGGACACGGCGAATTCGTCCGCGCGTAACCTCAAGTGACGAAAAGAGCCTCCGATAAAGAAAGCAAAGAACCCGGAGAAGCATGTCCGGAGGCGCGCTCGCTTGGGCTTGGCCCAAGGAGAACCGCCGGGGCGATTCGGGAGTGGTGCCGCAAGCTGCCGCTGCAGTTTTCGAGAATCGAAATCCGTGGGGCGCCTCGGGCCGGCAAAGCGTCGCCGGGAACATCGAGGAGCCCGGAGCAGGAATGCCGCAAGCAGAATTCGAGACGGGCAGAATCGATGGTCAGGAAGAGGACGCGCGCCTGGCGGCGCTGGCTTCGACGGGAATTCTCGACTCGCCGCCGGAGCCGAGCTTCGACGCCATCACGCGCCTGACCGCGGAATACTTCAAAGCCGACACGGTGTTGCTCGAATTCGCCGACGAAAGCCGGGTATGGGTCAAATCCTACTGGGGCGAGCCCGTGCGCGAGCGTCCGCGCAAGCGAAGCGTCTTTGAAATGGTATTGGCCGAAGATGGGCCGGTGGTGGTGCCGGACGTGGCAAAGCACCCGCTCTATGCCGGCAGCAAGCTGACCATGCGGCGGCTCGCGGTGGCTTCGTTCGCCGGCGCCCCCGTTCGCTCGAGCGACGGCAGAATTCTGGGTGCGCTTGCGGTCTTCGCGTGTCAACCGCGGCGCCAAATGGCGAGCGAGGAGCTGCGCATGCTGGAAAGCCTGGCCGATATTGCGGCCAGCCAGCTGGAGCTGCGCAGAATACGAAGGACGTTTCCCGGAAAACAACGGAGGCACAGGAACGCGCCGGAGGCGGCGACCGGAATCTGGCCGCGCAAAGCGGACCTGAAAAAAGCGCTGGAAAAACGGCAGTTTGTGCTTTATTACCAGCCGGAGGTCGAGCTGTCGACGCGCAGGATTGTGGGGCTGGAGGCGCTGATCCGCTGGCAGCATCCGGAGCGGGGATTGATTCCTCCGATGGATTTCATTCCTCTGGCGGAAGAATGCGGACTGATCCTGCCTATTGGGGACTGGGGGCTTTCCGAAGCCTGCGCCCAGATTCAGCGGTGGTGCCGGGAGGATCCCGAGAATTGCGCGCCGCGGGTTTGCGTGAACCTTTCCGCGCGGCAGTTTGCGCGCGAAGGGCTGGCCGACCACGTCGAAGTACTGCTGCGCGAGTCCGGAATTTCGAGCCGGCTGCTTGGGTTGGAGGTAACCGAGTCCAGCCTCATTTCGGACAACGGCACGCCTTTGGAGGTTCTGATCAGCTTGCGGCGGCTCGGTGTCTCGCTGCTGATGGACGATTTCGGGACAGGCTATAGCTCGCTGCACCACCTGCACTCGCTGCCTTTCGACGTGCTCAAGATCGATCGCTCGTTCGTTTCGCGCATGACAGGCGCCAGTGAACAACCACTGCAGATTGTGCGCACCATCGTGGAATTGGCGCGTGTGCTGGGCATGGATGTCGTGGCGGAGGGGATCGAGACTCCGGAGCAATACAGGCTGCTGCGGGAGGCGGGCTGCCGTTGCGGGCAAGGTTTCCTCTTTTCCCGGCCCGTGACAGCCGAAGCTATGAGCCAATTACTGCGGCTGCCCGGCCGTATTCTGCCCAAGCCGGCGGATTTCGCGGCGGGCTCAGTGGCGGACGGGACGGAAGAACGGCAGGAGCGGGCCGAAATGGGACTGTCGCACACCCCCTCCTGAAGCGGGAATCGCAGATCCATCGAATGAGAGGATTCTCAGATTAGTCCCGTGTGCGACGGCGTATGCTTCGTTGCATGCCGCAACCCGCGCAGAGTCCACCCACCTCCGCTCCGGCAAACTTTGCCGGGCTGATGGCCGCGCTGGCCTCGCCTCCGCCTGAAGAGGCGGACTTGATGAAAGCATGGAGCGGGAGCGATTTTGGCGACGACGTGGTCACGCTGAGCGATGAGCGCACCTTGCGCGAGCAGGACAGAGATCAGGCGGCCGGCGATCGCGATCGGACGCTGACGGGGGAATGGCAGTCCGGCGCAGCGAGCGCGCAGGAAGTGCGAGTCTTGCCGGCCGCAACATTCGGTGGAGTTTCGATGGCGCGGGCGGGCGAAGCGTCGCGCGCCGCATCCGAGAGCGATCTACGATCCGTGAGCGTGACCATTCGCCTGAGCAAAGCCGAATGCGCGCGGCTGCACGACCACGCCGCGGAAGCCGGAGTCACCGTGTCGGCTTATCTGCGCTCGTGCACGTTTGAGGCCGAGGCTCTGCGCGCGGAAGTGAAGGCGGCGCTGGCCGAGTTGCGGGCGGCGGCGGCGAAAGACAAGCCGGCCTCGCCCGCCAGGGTGCGGCGCGCCTGGTTGACGCGCGTAGTGCGGTTTCTTGCAGGCAGGCATTCAACAAACCAGGCTTGCTGAACCAGGAGACGGCATCGGGTTTTGCCGCCGGCCGCGACCCGTTATTCCACTTCCAGCA
>JASHSG010000029.1 GCA_030040935.1 Acidobacteriaceae bacterium
ATCGCCTGACGCATTGGAGGTCTTACCTTTCCGCGCCGCCATCCATGCAGCATCCGAGTCTCAGGATACGCCGGTGACGTTGACCCAGCCTCCGCTTCCCGGTAAAATCAAGAGGTTTGGCGATGCACCCGTTTTCGGGTGTGCGGGATGTCGCCGGGTTCTCTGCGCTGTGTGGCTCGGCCCGCCTCCCGATGCAGTCACCCATCTGTATCCGCCCCCGTCGAGCTCACATTTGTGGTTAGCGTCCGGTCTTGGGACCTCGGCGCAGGAGGCTTTGTTATGTATGCAGTCATTCGCACCGGAGGCAAGCAGTACCGCGTCTCGCCCGGCGACGTTTTGAAGATTGAGAGCGTCGCGTCTGGCAGTCCGACCATCGAGTTCAGCGATGTGCTTGCGGTCTCAGGAGAGCCGGGAACGCTGGCCAGGCCGGCCGCTGCCAAGGTCACCGCCGAGATTGTCGGCCAGGGCCGCGGCGACAAGATTCTCGTCTTCCATTTCAAGCGCAAGAAGCAGTACAAGAAGCTCCGGGGCCACCGCCAGGACTTTACTGAGGTTCGCATCAAGGCTATCGTGGCTGACGGCGTCACCTACGGCGGCGGGAAGAAATAGCTCGGCACTCGGTTTTTCTCGCGGGAGCTGAAGCAATCGATTTCTAAGATGAATCAGCTGAGAGCTGACGGCTGAAGGCTGAAAGCTCGGGAGATTGAACATGGCACACAAAAAAGGTGGAGGCAGTTCAACCAATGGCCGCGACTCGAACGCGCAGCGCCTTGGCGTAAAGGCCTTCGCGGGTCAGTTCGTTACCGGCGGTTCTATCATCACCCGCCAGCGTGGCACTCGCATCAAGCCTGGCGTCAACGTGGGCATCGGTTCAGACGACACGCTGTTCGCCAAGGTTTCCGGCCGCGTAAAGTTCACTGACCGCGGAAGCCGCGGCCGCTTCGCATCCATCGAGCCCGCCTCTGAGTAAGCGCGCATCGCGCTGCAATCCCGGCGTCGGATTTTACAATCGCATTTCGTCTCAAAACTAAGAAGCCTCGGCAATCGCCGAGGCTTTCGTCCTTCTGATCCCTGATCCCTGTCGCCCGATCCCTGCTTTTACGTCTCCGACTCCCGCCCCTTCATATTCCGCGCCAGAACCTTCTCCACCACGCGCTCCACATCCGACAGGAAGAAACTGTTGGCGGGCTGCTGCACAGCCACCTTCGTGCCCGTATGCCCCAGTGCGGATGCGATTTCGTTCCACCGGTAGATCGTCGAGCTCGCCGGCATCAGTACCGGCTTGCGCGCCGGCTCGGGCAGAATGCAGTAAACCATCCAGATCGCCAGCGTCCCCAGAATCAGCGACTCGTATACGAATTGCAGTGGATCGGTGAGCGAAGCAACGCGAGAGATCCACGACGCCAGAATAAAGTCTGCCGAAGACAACACGCCAAAGCCCAGCGCGATGCCAAAGGACAAATCGCGCACTGTCAGGCGCAGCGCGTTCATGCTCAGGCACAGAAACGCCAGCAGGCAAAGTTCAAGAACGCTGACCGAGTGCATCAGCCCGTAGGAAACGTCCGCAATAATGTAAATTCCCCTGTGTGCGTAGGAAATCGAGGTCAGGCTCACAATGATCGAAACCACGGCTGCCCAGCGGAAGATCACGATTGCCAGCTTCGCGATCCCGGGAAACGCCGACAAAGCTGAGCGGAAGACCTCGATGCAAATAAAAAACAGCAGAACCGTGCTCGCCAGGTAGGTCGCGAAAAATCCGAAATAGTAAATCTCCCCAATCCGATGATCTCTTCCCCACGGCTGCGATTCAACGTAGAGAACGCTCATCAGCACCGGTGTCGCGATCGCTCGCAACGCAAGGTAATAGTTCATCGCCGGGAAGCGGCGATTCAGGCCCTTGCTCCAGAAAAGAATGGAGAGCGCGGCCCAGAGAATAAGCTCAGCCGCGCTCATTGCTGACATTGCAACGTTCAATGGCATAGAGGCAGTTTTGCGACCGCTCGAACGCCCTCAGGATATCGCCAATGTGCCTTAATGCCCAAACACAAAAGGGTAACGCCCCGCTGGCACTTTCGTGCTATCCGTACTTGTCCAGCGCTCTTCCAGCGAGCCAGTTTCCCTCGTCTCTACCGCGACAGCGACGAAGGTGCAAAGCAGGCGCCGACCGATTGGCAGGGAAGAGGCCCTGGTAGTTCGACCGTCGGCTCGGGATCGGTTGCGTTCACCGAAGTGTGCAGCGTCCGAACCTGAGTGTTGGCTGGCGCAAGCGATGCCGAGGCAAGGCCCGCGATGGCAACGAACAACGCAAAGAACCGGATCACGGTTTTCATCTTTGGTAACCTCTTTGGTTGGATTTTGAAAAGGAAATCCCCTCCTTTTCAGACAGAATCCTACCCCAAATGTGACCACAAGTCCAGTTTTTTCAACTATATACTAACTAAGAACCTGCCTGAGTTACCAACGTCATTCCTCCGCTCCATCTCGCCTCTGCTAGTAACCGTTTTCACACCCCCCTGACCCGCTCCTCCCGCGGCTTCCCGCATGGTAAAATACCATCAGGTGAACGCGCTTGATAGCCTCCCTCTTTTCAAGCGGTTACTACCGCTCCAGAGGCCGGATTCATCCCCGGCGACCCTCGACATCGCGTAACTCTTTGCGAACGGAATTCTATGGCGACTGAAGTTCTCGGCTCCTCCTCCATCCACGGCGATAACGACAGTTACACCGGCGAAAACATCAAGGTCCTGGAAGGCCTCGAAGCCGTTCGCCTCCGTCCCGCCATGTACATCGGTTCCACCGGCGAAATGGGATTGCACCACCTCGTCTACGAAGTCGTCGACAACTCTGTCGACGAAGCCCTCGCCGGCTATTGCAACAAAATCGATGTCGTCATTCACGTCGATAACTCCATCACCGTCGTCGACGATGGACGCGGCATTCCCGTCGACATGATGGATCTGCCCGGAGGCGAGCGCATGCCCGCGGCGCAGGTGGTCCTCACCAAGCTGCATGCCGGCGGCAAATTCGACTCATCCACCTACAAAGTTTCTGGCGGCCTGCACGGCGTCGGCGTCAGTTGCGTCAACGCCCTCAGCGAAGAGCTCGAAGTCGAAATCTGGCGTCCCGAAAAACCCGGCGAGCCTTCGCACACCTACGAGCAGAGCTACTCGAAAGGAATTCCCACTTCAAAGCTGCAAAAGACCGGAACCAGCAAGCGCCGCGGCACCAAGGTCCACTTCCTGCCTGACAAGTCCATCTTCGCCGCCACCGAATTCAACTACGACACCCTTGCCCAGCGCCTGCGCGAAATGGCGTTCCTCAACAAGGGCCTCGAGATTACGCTCACCGATGAGCGCACCGCCGACCCCAAGACCGGCGAAGCCCGCCGCGCCGAGTTCCGCTACGCCGGCGGCATCGCCGAGTTCGTCAAGCATCTCAATCGTGGCAAAAGCACCCTCCACGACAAGCCCATCATCATGGAAGCGCTGCGCGACGGCGTCGACATCGACATCGCCCTCCAGTACAACGACAGCTATTCCGAAACTGTCTTCAGCTTCGCCAACAACATCAACACCGTCGACGGCGGCTCGCATCTCAGCGGTTTCCGCGCCGCCCTCACCCGCACCATCAACTTCATCGGCCAGCAAATGGGCCTCTTCAAGGACATGAAGGAGTCGCTCTCCGGCGACGATGTGCGCGAAGGCCTGGTCGCCGTTGTGAGCGTCAAGCTCTCCCAGCCGCAGTTCGAAGGCCAGACCAAGGGCAAGCTCAACTCCGATATCGCCGGCACCGTGCAGGCCTTCGTCAACGAGCGCCTCAGCATGTTCCTCGAGCAGAATCCGCCCGTCGCCCGCCGCATCATCAACAAAGCCATCGAAGCGGCCCGCGCGCGCGAAGCCGCGCGCAAGGCCCGCGACCTCACCCGCCGCAAGGGCGCGCTCGACGGCGGCGGCCTCCCCGGCAAGCTCGCCGACTGCAGCGAGCGCAACCCCGAGCGCTGCGAGCTTTATCTCGTCGAGGGCGAGTCGGCCGGCGGCACCGCCAAGCAGGGCCGCGACCGCAGGTTCCAGGCTATCCTCCCCCTCAAAGGCAAAATCCTCAACGTCGAAAAAGCCCGCTACGACAAGATGCTCGGCCACGAGGAAATCCGCGCCATGATCACCGCGCTCGGCACCGGCATCGGCAAAGACGACTTCGACGCCGCCAAAATCCGCTACGGAAAAATCATCCTCATGACCGACGCCGACGTCGACGGCTCGCACATCCGCACACTGTTGCTCACCTTCTTCTTCCGCCACATGACCGAGCTCATCAAGCGCGACAACGTCTTCATCGCGCAACCGCCGCTCTATAAAATCAAGAAGGGCCGCTTCGAGCAGTACATCAAGGACGATCGCGAGTTTGTCAAGGTCATGGTCAACCGCGCGTCGGAGGGCATGATCGTTCGCCATGGCGAAGCCGCCGCCAAAATCGAAGGCGCCGACCTTACCCGCTTCATGGCCACCCTCAATGAGTATCTGGGCTTCGTCGAAAAAGTCGACAAAAGAATCAGGAACGAAAAGCTCACCGAGCTTCTTGCCCGCGCCGAGCTCACCCATCGCACCGACTTTGCCTCCACCGACGGCAAAAAAGTTCCCGAAAAAATCGCCGCGCTGCATTCCCAATTAGCCGAGCTCGCCGACGAATTCCAGTTCAAGGTTGCCAAGCCCGTCGAAGACGAGGAGCACCGCACCTGGTCCGTTTCCTTTACTGACGCCCAGGGCGCTGCGCGCTCGATCGACTGGATTCTCGCCTCCAGCCCCGAGTTCCGCCAGATGATGTCGAAGTACGCGTTGATCAAGGAATTCCTCGAGCCGCCCTTCCTTGTCGAATACGCGCCAAAAAAGGACGCCAAAACCCCCGCTCCGAGGGAGGCCGCGCCCAAAACGGCAAAATCCAAACCCGCCAAAGCCGACGCGGCCGAGAGCGGCGTTGAAGAAGAAGGCGAGTCCGACGAGCTCAACAGCCGCTCCGCGCGCCAGCTTCGCGAGCCCGTCGAAAAACAGACCGCCCGCGATCTCTTTGCCTGGATCGTCGAGCAGGGCAAGAAGGACTACCAGGTCCAACGCTACAAGGGCCTCGGCGAAATGACCGCCGCGCAGCTTTGGGAAACTACCATGGACCCCGAGCGCCGGACCCTCCTCTCGGTCAAGCTCGAAGACATCGCCGAAACCGAGGCCATCTTCACCACGCTCATGGGCGAAGACGTCGAATCCCGCCGCAAATTCATCGAAGACAATGCCCTCGACGTCAAGAACCTCGACATCTGATCAGCGAGTCGGCAAGTCAGCGGAGCTGGCCTCTGGCGCTCGCGCCTTGCGGGCTCGCGCCGAATCCCGTCGCGCGTTCGATCCGTTCCGCTTTGTCCCCTTCTGCACCGTGTTCTAATGGTTCGTCATGAAATTCCGCTCTCTCATTGCTGGCCTCGTTTTCTTTCTGCCGCTTTGTAGCCGCGCCGCTGACAGCAACCGAACCATCCAGGCCGATCTCAATCAGGTCAAAGGCCCGCGCTCCATGATCTGGCAGGACAGCGTGGGCGCCGGCCGCGTCGGCGAGGGCCTGCGCGCCAACTGGCGCGCCCAGCTCGAGCTCTGCCACAAGGAGCTCGGCTTCACCTATCTCCGCGCCCACGGGCTTTTGCATGATGAGCTCGGGGTCTACTCCGAGGATAAGCAGGGCAATCCCCGCTACAACTGGCAGTACATCGACGATGTCTATGACTATCTTGTCGGCATCGGCATGCGGCCTTTCGTCGAAGTCAGTTTCGTGCCCAGGGCGCTCGCCTCTGGTGACCGCACCATCTTCTGGTGGAATGCCAACGTCTCAGCCCCCAAAGACTACGCCAAATGGGATGCGCTGATCACAGCGCTCGTCAGGCACTGGACTGATCGCTACGGCGCCGATGAAGTAAAGAAATGGCGCTTTGAAATCTGGAACGAGCCGCAGCTCAGCATCTTCTTTGAACCCCCTCCGGGCCAGTCCCCGCGCGATGCCTACATGGAGCTCTATGAGCACACCGCGAAAGACATCGCCTCCGTCAATCCCGATTACGTCATCGGCGGTCCCGCCGGGCCCGGCTGGTTCCGCGATCTCATCGACTTTTCCGTCGACAAAAAAATCCCGCTCGACTTCATCAGCTTTCACCCTTATGGTTTGGCCGGCGGCCCAACCGGCGTAGACGATACCGGCGAGCGCCTTCTCTACCTCAGCCCCGACATGGACGCCGTCGCCAACGGCGCCAACCGCGGCCTCGAAACCGTGAAAAACTCACCCAAGCCCAACCTCCCCATCTACGTCACCGAGTGGAGCTCGTCCTACTCTTCGCGCGATCCCATCCACGACACCTACTTCGAAGCGCCCTACATCCTTGAGCAGCTGCGTAACACCGAGCAGATGGGCGCAATGAGCTATTGGACCTTCACCGATGTCTTCGAAGAAAACGGTCCCGGGCCTCGTCCCTTCCACGGCGGTTTCGGCCTCATCAACTACCAGGGCATCAGGAAGCCCGCCTACTGGGCCTACTGGTTCCTCGCCCAGCTCGGCCCCACTGAAATCAAATCCTCCGATCCCCAGTCCTACGTCGCCAAAGACAACAAGGGAGGCTTCCAGATTCTGTTCTGGGATCTGACCGATCCCATCCACGGCCGCGTCCCGGGGCCCGTCAGCAATCAGGCCTTCTTCACCAAGCCGCTCATCCCGCGCGACAAGGGCAACGCCACCGTCAAGCTCAGCAACGTCCCCGCCGGCAGCTACAAGCTCACCGTCTACCGCATCGGCTACCGGCACAACGATCCCTACTCGCGCTTTCTTGAGATGGGCCGCCCCACCGATCTTAGCCGCGAAGATGTGGCCATGCTCAACGGTCTTTCGTCAGGCAAGCCGGAATCGGTCTCCGAAGTGACGGTGAAAAGCGGCTTCACCACCACGCTCCCGCTGCCTGAGAACACTGTCTACCTGCTTACCCTTAGCCGCCTGTCCGCGCATAAGCATTCAGGCAGCGCCGCGGCAGGCGCAAAGTAGTCCGCTCGTGATCGTTGCCGTTTTCGCAACTCTCATCGGCGAAGACATCGAATCCGCCGCAGATTCATCGAAGACAACGCGCTCGGCGTCAGGAGCCTCGACATCCGGATCGGTGATCGGTGGCCAGTAAGCAGCGATCAATCGTCGGTGATGAGTGACCAGTGGCATTTTCGGCGCAGCGGCTCTGTCCCGATCGTTCGCACCTTGCAGGCCCGCGCCCGCTGCCAAACGGCGCCCTCCTCCTGGCGCCGAATTCAAACTGAGCAAATATCTTGCGCCTGCCACGTTTTTCGTCGTAAACTGGCGCCCTGTCTGCCTCATCATTCCCCATTTTTCACAAATCAGGATTTGGGCTTTCGCTTCTTCCCGAATCTGCGTTGAAGCCGTCAGCCCGGATAGGACACGGACATGTCGCGCTGCCCGAGCTCCCTCGCCAATTCACCTCTGCTGTCCTTTCGATCGGCATCCGCCGCAATCCTCTTTGCCGTTCTCGCCATGGCCGGTTGTGGCGGCGGCAGCGGTGGCGGCGGCAATGGTGGCGGCGGCGGCGGCAACGGTGGCGCTCCGGACTTCGGCCTCACCGTCACGCCATCGACGCCCTTCCTCGCGGCTGGAGACACGCTGCAATTCTCGGCCGCAACCGTGGACCTCACCACGGGAAATCCGATCTCCGTCGCCGGCATCACATTCTCCTGGTCAAGCAGTGATCCGGCCGTCGCCACCATCGGCGCAAACACCGGGCTGGCCACCCTGCTGAGCATGGGAACCACCACCATCCAGGTTTCGGCCATCGACTCGGACGGGAACGGCGTAGAAAACCAGATCGCGACCCTGAGGGTTGCGAACCCGCTCACAGTCAATTCGGGTCCGTTGCCGCTGGGCGCGGCCAACATCGCTTACCCCACCACGCAGCTTGGCGCGGGTGGCGCCGCCCCCGTCACTTGGTCGCTTGCCGCCGGCTCCAACCTTCCCGTCGGGCTCAAGCTGAACTCTACTGGCAGCATCACCGGAGCGCCCACCAACGTCGGAGTCTCTCCCAATTTCACCGTCCAGGTCACGGACTCCGAAACAGTCCCCGTCACTAAGCAGGGCACTTTCAGCATCACCACCGTTGACCCCACCAATCCGTGCAGCCTGGTCACCAACAGCAGTCCGTCGATGCTCAACGGCAGTTACGCCATCGTGCTCCAGGGATTCCAGGCCACCACCGCCAACGGCACGCCTCTGGCGATGGCGGGCAGCTTCGCCGCCAATGGTTCCGGCGGCATCACCGGCGGAGAGCTCGACCTGAACGTCGCCGCCGGCCCACAGCATCTGGCCATCAACGGAGGCGTCTACGCCGTCGCCTCCGACGGTCTCGGCTGCGTGCAGTTGAATTATGTTGGCGGCGGATCGACTGTCTTCCACTTCGCGCTCAGCCAGTTGCTCAACTCCAGCAACATCGCCACTCATGGCCGGATCATCGAGTTCGATGCCTACCAGGGCGCGCAGGGTGGCTCCTCTACAAACCTGGCTTCCGGTGCTCTGCTCCTGCAAAATCCCGCCCGGTTTTCCAACTCCAGCCTCGCCGCGCGCTTCGCATTCGGCCAGGACGGCTTCGACATGTCGGGCAAGCACGTCGCCGTCGGCGGATCCTTCAACTTCAACAACGCCAACGGCGATATCACAAGCTTTGCCGACGATCTTGACGACGGTGGCGTCATCAGCACCGTCACGGGAGCCATGGGGGGCCTTGTTTCCACCGCGACCACCGCCGCCACCGGCCGCGAAACCGTTTCCATCACGCTGCCCGGCCCCGTCACCGTCCATTTGGCCGCCTACATCGTCAATGCCAACGAAATACTGCTCGTTTCCATCGACCCTCTCAGCGCGTCGGTTTCGATCTACAGCGGCCGCGCCATCGTCACGGGCAACTCCTACACGGCAAATTCGTTTTCCGGAGATTACATCTACCGCGCCGAAGGTACTGACTACGTGGGCGACGGCGTCGCCTGCGCGGCAACCGCCCCCTGCGCCCTCACTGATGTAGCCCTCCTCAGCGCCAATTCGGCTTCTGGAGCCCTCACCGGCACTCTCTATGAGTTGCAGAATGGCGCAGTCCAGACCACCACCATCTCCAACACCGCTTATTCCGTCGACGCATCCTCGGGACGCGTTCAGCTCACCTCCACCAGCCCGGGAGATTTGCCCGTCTACTACCTCGCTGCTCCCGTGTCTGCGGGAACCGATGCCACTGAATCCTTCGCCGCCTTCCTCGTCGGATCGGGGCCGACTCTGAATTCAAATACCGGCGACCCCACCGCGCTGTTTGGATACATCGAGGCCCAGCCCGCTGGTCCCTATGTCCTCAACAGTCCGCCCGCCTACATTTTTGCCAGCGAAGATCCGTGCCAATTCACCGAGGGCAATCTCGTCGGCACCGGGAGCTTTACCGCGGGAACCATCACCGCCACGCGCGACATCAGCAACAGTGGCGGCCTTAATTTCGCCGTCCCCGGCTCCGTCTTCTCGCTCAGCGTCAGTGCCGGCGGCGCCCTCACCGGGATGGGCACAACGCCCAGCCTCATCGGCGCCACCGACAGCACCGCCGCAACTCCGGGCGATGCGCTCGTCATCCCCGACGCCAACGTCGTTCCCGGCATCCGCCTCTTCGAGCCCTGACCGCATCGAGTCAGCAGGTCAGCGGGTGCCCCATCCAAGCTTCGCTTGGGTGGGAAAAGAATCGACACGGCGCGGCATCGGCTGCGCCGAAACCTCCGTTTTCAACATCGGCGTTCACCACCGAATCCTTCAAACGCAGGGAACGCGGAAGGAGCAGGGGCCTCCAGGCCCCTGAATCCCGCGCGAAAAAGAATGGGCCTTCAGGCCCGGCTGTCTTGAATGGGCTTGGCTTCAGCCATGCCGCTCGCGCCGCCTAAGAATTGTCATCCAGAGCGAAGTCCCGCCCCAGCGGGGTCCCCGCGGACATCGGGGTCCCCGAGAAGCGCAGTTGCTTCTTGGGGTGGGGACAGGTCCTGGTCCGTGGGGTGGAGAGCGGGACAGAGTCGAAGGACCTGCAGTTGCTTTTCGCTTTGTATCAGGGCACGGCTTCAGCCGCGCCAAATCAGTGCATAAAAAATCGGGGCTTTAGCCCCTGCGGGAAGCCTCCACGGCGCTCGCCCCGAATCCACGCTTCACAGAAATGTCATCCTGATCCCGCCTCGGCGGGAGAAGGAACTGCATTTTTCTGCTTGTCATCCTGAGCGAAGTCCCGCCTTAGCGGGACGGAGCCGAAAGCCTGCCCTGAGCGAGTTCGCTCTCAGCGAACGAGTCGAATGGGGATCTGCGGTCGCTTTTCGTAAGAACGGAAGAAGCAGGGGCCTTCAGGCCCCTGAGTCCTGCGCTAAAAATAATGGGCCTTCAGGCCCGGGCGTCTTGAAGGGGCACGGCTTTAGTCGTGCCGCTCGCGCCGCCTAAAAAATGTCAACCTGAAACGGGTGCCCCCGGTCTTCGCCTTTGGGGACCGGGGACCTGGGCAAACCTGAACGATCAACCATCCACTCGGGTAGTTCCCAACCGCTCTCTCCGGCCGTCCACTCCGCTTCGATTGATTAGATCCCCAGAATCCGCGTGATTGCCTCATAATCTCTATGCAAAGAGGCTTGGCCAATTCACGCCCCACAATGACTGGCAATTGTCTCTCAAGAGGCGACATGACCACTGATGAAACCGACGAGGAAGTAAGCGCCCAGCTGCCCATCCGGTCCCTTATCGGAAAACTGGGAAAACCGGGAAAACCGGGGACAGACGGGACGTTTCCCCCGGTTCGCGGCCATCAGTGGCGTCCTGCCTCGAACCATCTGTTTTCCGCACAAACCCCGCCGCCCGGTGGTTCCTGACCGCTTACCCCTGACCCCCGACCGCTGACCCCTGACCCCTGACCCCTGACCGCTTACCCCTGACCGCTTACCCCTGACCCCTAACCCCTGACCCCTGACCACTCTCTTCCCCTGTCAATCCCCTTCACCCCAAATATTTTTTCCCGCCTGCCGTAACAGCCTCATTCCCATGCCCCTAGTCCCCGGTCCCTGTTTTCTCAAGTTTGCCAGTAATTACGCCCTCTAAGCGCACAATGGTCCCATGATCGCCAACCGAATCACAAATCGCGAATCACGGTCACCCAAGGTTAACCGGCAACCAACAACCATGGGCGGCCCCTCCAGGAGGGCCGAGCGCATTAAGTCCTCTATTTTGAAAGTCTTGCCCCTAATTGACTCAAAACAGAGATCTTGTCCGGTTTGCTGCCCGTAACCCCTGATTTGCGAGTTTTTTGCGCAAAAGGATAATAGGGGGGAGGGGAGTGGGGGGGCCAACCCATTTTTCGATTTGTAATCTTTCACTCGGCACGGTCCATCGCGAACCCGCCAGAGCCCGCTGATCGCCGGCCCATCACCCCGTGTAACGTGGACTCATGACACGAATCGCAATGGCTTTCGTCCTTCTGGCCTGCGGCGGCCTGGGCTTGGCACCGGCTCGCGCGCAGCAGCCGAACCCCGCAAATCCGCTGGCCCAGTCGCGCGTCTTCGCCTACGCAGACATGACGCCCAAAACCGCTCCCAACGGAGCCGTCGGCCGCAACGTCTTCACCGGAACGCTCGCGACGGGCGAGGCGATTGCCGTCCACGAAACCATGCAGCCCAAAGGAACCGTGCCCAATCCCGCGCACCGCATTGAGCACTCGGAGCTGATTGTCGTCGAGGAAGGCACGCTCGAGTACATGCACGACGGCAAAACAGAGCGCGCCGATGCGGGAAGCATTATCTATGTCGCGTTCGGAACGCTGCACCAGGTGAAGAACGTCGGCGACAGCGAAGCGAAGTACGTGGTGATCCAGATTGGCGGAGACACGAAGAG
>JASHSG010000270.1 GCA_030040935.1 Acidobacteriaceae bacterium
AGGTCGTTTAGGGCCTTGCGGCGGTCTTCGAGTGAGGCGGGAGCGGCGGGCCCGGACGGAGCGGCCTGGGCGCGGAGCGCGGGTGCAAGCAAGGCCACCAAAAGGGAGGAGAAAGCTATTTTGCCAAAGCCAGGTTGTCTCAATGGGAGTCCTTTAGCGGGAGATCACTTATCTGACGAGTGTAGAGCAAAAAGGCAGTGGAGTTCGCGGAGCCGGCGCGGCGCCAGGAAGCGGTCGGGCGCCTAACCAGCGCAGCGCCTCTCTCAATCCAGGGAACAATCCGCCAGGAAAATCAATGTCGTCGAAGACTTGCTGGAGAGGTGGGCCGGCCAAGCCGGCAGCTGGCGGCGTGAATGTGCCATTCGTGAAGGGCGGAGGTAGCTGTTTTGTAAGATCCCGTCCGAGCAGGCAGTCGTCTTCGCCGGCGCTTAGACCCGGGAGGCTGATATCGAAACCGGCTTGGGCGCCCGCCTGTGCCAACGATCAATTGAGCAGGACGTTCTCCCGAATTCGAATTCTAAAATTCCCGCCGCTTTGCAATGAATACATGGGACGGAGGGAGCGACCAGGTCACTGATGGCGGAAGAAGACGGGCGAAGAATATATCCGGCGCTGGGGGCGCGCCAACGGCCGGCGCCCCCTCCTCGACGAGCATCGCGCCCCCGCCCCAGCCAGCAATTATGGCACGCGTTGATTCGCTGAAAAGCAACCGCAGCTTTCGGGTCGCAGCGTTGCAGAGGATGATGGATGCGAGTTGCTCGACGGCTGGAGGCGATATAGTAGGCAGCAGCAAGAGCGCGAGGCCTATGCGCCGTAACGGTTAGGCCGGTCTCGTCGATTCCCCCCTCGATTCCTGGTCAAGTCAAAGTTTGACGGATCGGAACAACGAGAGTTCTGTCGGAAATTCGCAAAGGAAAGCTGAGGATCAGTATGGAAGGGTTCTATACGGTTCAGTTTATTGGCGTGCAAGGTTGGGGGATGGGCGTTGTCGTCTACATAGGAGGCCACGTGTTCGGCGGCGACAGCGCAGTAATGTTTATGGGGACGTACGATCGGCAGGGCGATGCCATAACCGTCGAGCTTCACGTGAAGCAGATTGCGCCCGAGCTGATGAACACCATGGGCCGTAACGAATTCGATCTGAGTTTGTCGGGAGTTGTGGAAGGAAACAAGGTGAAGCTCGCCGGCAACATACCGGGAACGGAGCTGAGGCTCAAGGCAAATCTCACCAAGCAGGCAGATCTCCCGGGGAACAGGTAATAGGGACGAGGACCAACGGATCGGGAGCGAGGAGACGGTCAAAAGTCGTGGGAATGATCGTGAAGAGGGGATGCCGCGGCCGGGCCGGCCGGCGAAGACGGGATGGGAATGGAGGGAGCGGAAGCTTCAGTCTGGGCGCGGAGGCGGGCGACGGTCTGCCAGTTGTCTCTGCGGAGCTCATCGGAGAACCACTGCGGGAGAGGCATCAAGAGGAAGCGGCTGAGCGCTTCGGCATACGGCTCGTAGAGCGCGCGCATCTGGCGGAGGCGGTCGCGCGACGCATCGTCGTAGCAAAGCTCCATGCCCGTCGCCGAAAGCAGGTCGTAGAGTTGGCGGCAGCGCGCGGCCGGGAGGCGGTCAGGTGCGTTGGAGATGGGGCGGCGATTGAAGATCTGGGAGAGATCGACGAGCGCGTGGCGGGCCATGGCGAAAGTGAGCTGGGCCTGGCGTGCTTCGAGGCCGCGGACGCCCGCAATGAGGAGCGATGAGGCGTCGAGAATGGCGGTGAGGGCGCTGAGCCAGCTTTGGTTGTTGTGCTGGGAACGGAAGTAGCAAAGCAGCGGATAGGAGATGTGGCTCTCGAGGAGCTCTGCGGACCAGCGTTCCCATTCGACAAGGAGGGTGGAAAGGGCCTCCGCGGCGCCGTCGTAGGAATGGCGGCGCATCAGCTCGGCAGCGGTCGGCGGCGAGCCGGCGCGGGCGTCGAGGAGAGAGATGGAAACTTCGCGGCGCGAGAAGGCGGCGTAGAGAACGGGGAAATACCCCATGACCACGGCGAGGAAACCAAAGCCGGTGCCGCTTTCGAGGATGAGGAGCACGCGGGCCAGGGGTGAGTGCGGAGTAACGTCGCCGAGGCCGAGAGTGAAGATGGTGGTTCCGCTGACGTAGAGGTCGGTTGAGAAGCTGGAGGAATGCGCGGGGTCGTTGAAGGGACTGCCGATGGAGAGAAAGATGAAAGCGAAACCGAGGACCATAACGGCGGCCCAGACGACGAGGAGAAAAATCAGCGAGAGGGGGCCGTAGTAGCCGAGGATCATTTCGCGGCGGCGGGGGTTGGGAAGACGACGGGCGAAAAAGCGCCAGGGGTACCAGGTGGCGATGTAGAAGAGGCGGGTGAGTCGGAAGCGGCCGGTGGCGCGGCGCGGAAGAATAATGGTCTGGAAGGCATCGAAGAGCACGATGGAGAGGCAGAGAATGCCGGCAACCAGAGGCAGGATCCGCATGGGTTCGATTGTAGAGGAGGATGAGCGGGGACGGTGGACGGAGGGACAGTGACCTGGGGACAAATGGAACGAGGGAACAGCAATCGACAGGCACGAAACAGCAAACAGCAAGCAGGAAACGGCTGGCAGCCAACACCGGATCGCAGGCATTGCGCATATTCTTCGATAAACCGCAATTTGGAAATGATGCGACAGTAGAGAACTTTCCTGCGGCGAGATTCGTCGGTAAGCTTGAGACGCCGTAGCGATTGCAGAGACAACCGGCATGAGGCGCAGGGGACAAAGAAAAAGCTTGCGTGCAGTGATTGCTCATGGTTAGAGTTGTGGAGCGGTATTCCCCCCTGAGGACAATCGAGAACAGCTTTAAGCCAGCGGCTTTCATCCGTCAGCCCGTTCGGAAAAGTTGACGGCGCCCGTTTCGCTGGCCTTGAAGACGAAGGCCTGAGCGTTGGCAGGCACTGGAGCACGCCCGGACGAGCGGAGCGGACGCAGGAGACAGAGCGATGAGAGCGAACAGAGGCATTGGATGGGCGATGGTGGCGCTGGTTTGCCTGGGCGTGGCCGGTTGCGGGCACGACGTGAAAGGGCACACCTACGCGGCTGCCGACGATTCGATAACGATCGTGTTCCAGTCGGGCGGGACGGCAAGCGTGACGATGGGCCCCATCACATCGACGTGCGCGTATACACAAAGCGGAAAGCAGATCAACCTGACGTGCGGCGGGCAAACAGAAGTATTGACGATGGCCAGCGACGGGTCGCTGGACGGGCCCCCGGAGGTCATCGGGCATTTGACAAAGGTGAAGTGAAGGAAGCGGAGAACAAGGGACCGAGGGAACATAGGAGCGAGTTGGAACGGCGTGCACCGGGGAGTTGAAACCGGACCGAGGGCAGGCTGAAAAATTGGCGCGCGGGGTCTGAGAGAACTCTTTACTTGATGCGCGGAAAGGTGCTACTTTGTTCTGCATCCCCCCGCCCCGTAAGACAGGAGAATAGTTATGCTTTGTCCACGCTGCGGCACGGAGTCGCAACCCGGAAACAAATTCTGCAAGAGCTGCGGAGCGTCGCTGGACGCAGCGAGCGCTGCGGCGGCAGCACCACCGGCGAGCCCGCCACCACCACCACCGCCGGCGCCGGTATATGCCGCGCCTCCTCCTCCGCCACAGGGCCCGCCGCCGGGGATGGTGCCGATGGTGTACCAGGCGTACCCGGGCGGACCGCAACAGGTGTACTATGTGCCGGCCGCGCAAGGACCACACGGGCACACCGGAGCGGGTGTGCTGGAAGGGCTGAATTCGAAGATCCGTGCCCTGGCTTCGACCGACAAGCTGGAAGGATTCAGCTTCAAGGAGCTTTTCAAAGAGACGTTCAAAAAGCGCGGGGCCGATGAGGTTGATGACTACCTGATGGTGGGCTCATCGCGGACAACGCCGCCGCTTGAGCTGGTCGATACCAACTGGCCGAAGCCGTGGATGTTCTTCCGCCTGCTGGCGGGGCTGGTCATTGCGTACGTGGCGTTTTACCTTTTGTACATCTACACCCTCAACGAAAAGCCCATGATGGCGATCATGATCCTGGTGACGCTTGCGGTGCCAATTGCTTTGCTCACGCTGTTGTGGGAGATGAACACGCCGCGCAACGTTTCGATTGCCCAGGTGATCAAGATGTTCGTGGTGGGCGGTGGACTGGCGATCGTGTTCTCGAGCCTGCTGTATATGATTCCAGCCTTCACGATTTCAGCGTCAGAGGCAGGATTCGTGGAAGAGAGCTCGAAGCTGCTGGCTGTGATCCTGGTGACATGGGGCTTTCGCGGCGCGCGCTACCCGTACCAACTGAACGGAATCGTGTTTGGGGCGGCGGTGGGAGCGGGCTTTGCGATCTCCGAGTCGCTGGGATACGGTTGGGACTCGTTTATCTTCAATCCGCAGGGTTTGATCCAGTTCATCACGAGCGGCGGTATGCAACAGCTTGTGAACCAGCTTTCCGCTACCCTTCCCAAGGGGGCCGGAATACCCGATGGCGCTCTGGTATTGCCGCTCATGAAGATCACGTTGCAAGAGCTGACGGTTCGCGCAGTCCAGGTCCCGGGCGGACACATTGTGTGGACGGCAATTTCGGCGGGAGCGTTCTGGCGGGTGAAGGGGGATCGACCGGCAAACCTGAGCATGCTGCTGGATGGGCGGTTCCTGCGGGCGTTCATCATCCCCATGTCTTTGCACGCGCTTTGGGACTCGCCGCTGGCTGAAGGCAGCAACAGCGCAACCGTCCAGTGGGTGGGCGCGGCGGTGCTGACGGTCATCGCTTGGTACGTACTGTTCACCATGATCCAACAGGGTCTGCACCAGGTGAGGGACATGCAGAAGGCGCAACTGCAGCACACTTACGAGCACGTGCAGGCGACCCTGGGGCTGGGGACGGTGAGGCCGCCCATGGCGCCGGCGCCGGTGGCGATACGGTGAAGAGACAGGGAACAGGGAACTGAGGGCGCAAGGGAATCGGGACGAGGCTCGAGGAGAGAAAGTCGATGGCGACATTCTGCAACAAGTGTGGCGCGCAGTTGGAAGGCAATGAGCGGTTCTGCGTGAAGTGCGGAAACGACGTGACGGCGGGAGCGGCCGCGAGCGCGCCGGCGGCAGCCGCGGCGGCGCCTCCTCCGCAAGGCTATCCGGCGCATGCTTCAATACCCGTTTTGGCTCCAGGACAGGTTCCGATGTCGGTGGCCATGCCACCGCCAGCTCCGGCGAAAAAGAGCGGGGTGATTTGGCTGGTGATCATTGCCGCGCTGGCGGCGGGCGCGTGGTACTACTACAAGCACACTCCGCAGAGCGTGACACCGCCGGCCAATGCTCCGACGCAACCGGCGAACGCTCCGCAACCTGGAGGAATACCGCCGGGGGCGCCCGCCCAGCCGGGAGGTGTGCCGGCACAGCAGCCGGGAGGCGGGCCCGGGCAGCCGCAACAGCCGGGAACCTATCCGGGGCAGGCACCGGGAGGGTATCCAGGCCAGGCGCCGGGCGGGTATCCGGGGCAAGCGCCTGGGGCCCCAGGTGGAGCACCGGGTGGCGGCGGTGGGAATGCGGAGCTGGTGCGCGAACAGCAATTCGCGGGCCGATGGGTTCCGCAGAACGGGAATGTCGAGATCGAGAACGCGGAGTGGCGGAACGCGTCGAATGTGCCGATGCAATCGGCGACGCTGGAGTGCGTACAATACGCCTCGACCGGGGCAACGATCTTTCAAATCACGACGGTCTTGAACGGGCCAACGGCTCCGGGAGCGACGTCGACCTTCGGACCATTCCCGATGGGAGCGATCCAGCAGGGCATGGCGCGGGTGCAGTGCGGCATTGTCGCAGTGACACCCGCGCAGTGAGGCGGGCGGGAGGTCATCGGAGTTAGCGGGATTCATGTTTCGGCGGGGTTCGTTGCCGCTCATTTGGCGGCGGCTCTCGAACCGGGCGTGCGATGACGAAGCGACACCAAGCGGAAGAACGAAATCCGATGGCGAGGCTGACGGGCGCTGTTTACCTCTCCTATTTCGTGATCGCCTTCGGGACTGGAATCATTCAGGGCCACGCACCCGAGACGATCGTGAGATTTGGCAACATCCTCGGGTACGCAATTTATTCGGTCGTAACGCTGCTGTTCTACAACCTGTTCAAGCCGGTCAGCAAACGGCTCTCAATGGCTGCGGTGGTGGTGAGCCTGGCTGGATGCGTGATGGGAGTTCTCGGAGCATTCCATCCTGCGAGCCACCAAGTGAACTTGCTTTACTTTTTCGGGCCTTATTGCCTCCTGCTGGGAATTCTGATTCTGGGGTCGAAATTTCTGCCGGGGATTCTGGGCGGCTTGATGATGCTCGCGGGATTGGGATGGCTGGTTTATTTGATTCCCGGGGTTGCGAGGCACATGGCTGTCAGCGTCGGCGTTGAGGCCTTAGGCGTGGCTGCGGAGGGAATTCTGATGCTGTGGCTGCTGATCATGGGTGTGAATGAACAGCAGTGGCAGAAGCAAGCCAGACAGGAACCGAAGGCGAAGGATTAGAAACGGCAGAGTAGCAGGGAACCGGAAAGCAGCAGGCAGGAAAGAGCCAAAGCAGGCGGCAGAGCAGAGAAAGAGAATCGAGGGGGGAGAAAGCGTATGGCAGCATTCTGCAGTAAATGTGGCGCGCACGTAGAAGAAAATGAGCGGTTCTGCCCTAAGTGCGGAAACGAAGTGACGGCAGGAGCCGCGGCTCCGGCGTTGGCGGCAGCACCAGCACCGGTGGCTCAGCAGACGGCGCCACCTCCACCGGCGTATGCACCACCCCCGCCGCAGGCGTATGTGCCGCCGCCGGCGCCGCCACCAGTGCCGCCACCGGCCTACGGGGCGCCGGGGCCAATTCCGGTCATGGGCGTGCCGCAGGAAGCGCCAAAGAAGAACAACACCATGTGGCTGGTGATTGGTATCGCGCTTCTGGGCGGGGGTTGGTACTACTACCACAACAAGCAAACGCCGGCGCCCACGCCGGCCACACAGCCGCAGACCGCGCCGCAGCCGGGAGGGGCACCGCCGGGACCGGCGACTCCGGCGCAGCCGGGGGGCCCGGGTCCGGGTGGTCCGAATGCTGCGCTGGTGCAAGAGCAGCAGTGGAGCAGCCAGGAGGAGCCGGCCAACGGATACGTTCAGGTGCAAAACGGGAAATGGGTCAACGGCTCGAATGTGGCCATTCAGACCGCGGTGCTGGAGTGCGACCAGTATGATACGAACAACGCAGTGCTGGCGCAGAATCAGACGAATTTGACGCTGAGCAACCCGCCGCTCGTCCCCGGCAACAACGCCACCTTCAACAGTTTCAACGCGGGACAGATCGTTCAGGGCGTGAACACGGTGAACTGCGGGATTGTGGCTGTGACTCCGGCACAGTGATCGGCGATTGAAGTTGGCGAAAAGGCCCCCTCAGGGGGCCTTTTCTTTTAGTGAGCTGGTCTGGCTGGCGCGATCCGGGACCTCCAAAGATGAGGTACCGGGGGCACCCGGCAGGTGGGCGGGTCGGCACGGAGCGCGGCTTCTTCCTAGAAGTTCGGCGTGGTGCTTCCGGCGGGGGGCTGATGTTGCGCTGTTCCGCTGACAGAGACTTGCGCGCGCGATTTGCGATAGACGTTGGCGACTGCGAGGGTCCAGAGGGGGACGAGATCGACTCCGGGAATGAGCTTGGCTGCGAAGGAGGGCAAAAACTCCCAGTGCCAGCCGAGAAGGAAGGTGAGCAGGCCGCCGACGCAGAGATCGAGAATGTCGTCGGCAGGCGAGACGGCGCCCTCGATCACCCAGGGCAGGACGGCGATCTGGAGAACGTCGGCGACGATGGCGAGGATCATGGCGATGCGCAGACGCGGGCCCGCGGAGACTTTGACGGATTCGCGACGGAGGTCAGAGGGCGAAGGCATGCGGTATGTAAATAGGGTAGCGGATTCAGGGGTCTGAGAACAGGGAACAGAAGCAAGCGTGAGCGAGCGAAGGTTGCGGCGCCGGCGAAGCCGGGAGGCCAGATAGCAGTGACAAAAAAGCACGGCTTCAAAGCTCGAAATTGAGCCGTGAAGCCGTGCCGGTTGGATGCGCCGTTGAAGGCGCGAGCCCTAGAAGACGGGGCTCGGGCGCATAAGCACCGATTGCGCGATGATGGTGGGCGGACCCGTGGTTGCGGGCGGGAACAGCCAACCGTTCACTGAAGCGAAATCGCCGGTGGCGAGGCCATCGAAGGTGTCGGTTGAGAAGCCGGTGTAGGTGGTCTGGCCGGTCGTAACGACGTCAAACGAAACGGCGTTGGGAGAAGCCATCGGCCAGGGCGCGAAGAACGGGCCGCCGAATCCGAGAGTGAAGCTGGTGGTCGCGGAATCGATGGCCGTGATGGAACCCGTAAGCTGGCTCGGCTCCAACGCGATTGCTGAGGCGGTGAAGTTGAGCGACGGCGGCGGACCCCAAACGTCAGGACTCGGTCCCGAGCCGGTCGTGGTGATCGAGCCGGGAGTGATGGTGATTTGAACGTTCTGGCCGACCGTCAAGCCCGACGCCGCGGTGAAGATGTATCCGGATGGAATGGTAAAGCCGTTGCTGTCGATGGAGAAGGTCGTCGGGGTGTTCGAGCCCGATCCCGGCCCCCAGACAGCGACCGAAGCAACTCCTCCGAGTGGCAACGCGCTGTTTGCGGTGGGACTCTGGTGCAGAATGACCTTGAGCAGAGTTTCACCCACGGGCAGGGGCAAAGGCGGAATGGAAACAATGGTGCCCTCCACCGTTTGCGCCGCGGCCTGCTGCACGTAAGTGACCTGGCTGGCCGTGAGCGCGCCGCTTGAAAAGCCCGAGACCTGCACCTGAACAACCTGCCCCTGCGCAAGGCAGGCGATGCCGGCCGTGGTGCAGGCGCTCGATGGGAAATCGTTAAAAGTGGTGCTCGTGGTTGTGTCGATGGTGAACGTGCGGCCCCACTGAGTTTGCACGGTGAACTGGTCACTGGCAGCGGTCACCGTTCCAACTGTGCCCGTGAGCGAACCGAATTGCCGCGGAGCGGGAGGCGGCGGAAGCTCTGAGACGGTGACACCGTTGGTTGCGCTGAGATTTACTGAGAGATCGGATTGGATGACCGTGTCGAGATGGAAGTCGATCACCAGGCCGAGCGGAGAGCCGGAGCTGAGCGTCAGCGGGAAGGGCGCTGTCGAGAACGTCTGCGTGGCTGAGTCATCGTCGAAGGCCGGGGTAAGCTGGCAGATGGAGCCGATGGTGCACGAACTGCCGAGCGACGTGTCGGACTCGTTATAGATGACCAGTTGCGGGTTGGCGAAGGTGAGGCTCAGGCTGTTGTAGGTCCCCGCGGCCGCATTGGCCGTGCTGAGAAACGCCGACAGCGCCTGAAGCTGGGTGACATCGACCTGAATGGGTGTGCCGTTCGAAAGCAGCGAAACCGGCGAACCCGTTGCGGGTGTGAGCGTGGCATCGGTCAGGCTGACTTGAAAGAAAAGAACCGAGACGCCGGCCGGCGGATCGTCGGTCATCGAAACCGCTACGGGAACGGTGTTCGATCCGGAGCTGCCGGTACCAGTAGTGGAAGTCAGGCTGGAGTTGCATCCCGCCAGGAGCAGAACAGTGAGGGCGGGGGCCAGAAGCAAAGGCAGAGTCTTACGCATCATGATTCCTCCTGATTCAAGAGAGGCCAAGGCAACTCTGCAAGGGATTCCGAGATATTCAGACGACGAAAAAACTTATCCCGGGTTCGGCCCCGGTACTCTAACTTTGCCGGCGGGTTCGGCTACCGCCGACCGTGCAATACGCAAAAAATCCTTACCAGTAAGCTTGCTACCGACATGATAGACGAGATTCTTCAGACAAAGTTACGAGGAACAGGCATGCGACGCAAGGGAGAAAACGAAGTCGAATGGGATGAATCAGTTACAGCTTGCCGGAGTCAGCGCGTGAGCCAGCCCTTGGCGCGCACGGTGAGGAGCGCCCAGGGAAATACCCAGAACAATGCGAAGAAGGAAAAGTATTCGAAGACGACGCCATAGACGATGTTGAACGAGCGCTCGCTGCGCAGGTAGTAGAGAGAGTAGACCAGGGAGATGAGCCCGATGGAGACGAGCATGCGGAGGAGCAGAAGCGGGTCATCGAAAACGGCGAGGGCGAACAGAAGCAGGGTCAGGCTCATGACGGGAAAGCGGAGATTGGTGATGAGCTGGTCGAAGAGGGCGAGGAAGCGGGCCAGAGGAGGACGCTTCCAGACCACGGCGGCAAAGCGCACTTCTTCGCGGATGTAACTGCGGTCCCAGCGCAGGAACATGCGGCAGAGCTTGAAGTAGCCGGTGGGGACGAGGGTGAAGACGACGGCGTCGCGCTGATACAGGCTGTCATAGCCGAGACGCATCACGTCGTTGGTGAGAGCGCGGTCCTCGCCGGTGGTGACGTCGGCGCCGAGAAAACGCTGCTGGAGCCAGGCATCGAGGACGCGCATCACGGCAGAAGCGCGATAGGCCGAGAGCGCGCCGGGACTGCAGTAGACGGTTCCGAAGGTGGATTGGTAGGCGCGGAGGAAATCGAAAGCCAGCGTGAAGCGCACGTGCAGCATGCGGGGAATAATGCCGGCGGCGCGGTTGTAAACCTGCACCTTGCCCGCGACGGCGCCAACGCGCGGCGAGCTGAAGGGCCCGGCGAGGGCGAGAAGAGCGTGGGGATCGATGACGCTGTCGGAATCGACAGTGACCAGGATTTCACCGGTGGCGAGGCGGAATCCGGCGGCCAGGGCGGCGCGTTTTCCGCTGTTCTCGCGGAGTCGGACGGTGCGGATACGGTCGCCGTGGCGGGCGGCGGCGCGCTGAATATGAAGCCAGGTGTCGTCGGTGCTGCCGTCGTCGATCACGATGATTTCAAGGCGCGCAGGATCGTAGTAGGCACTGGCGACGGAGTCAATCGCGTGCGCGACCATGACGCCCTCGTTATAGGCGGGAATGACGACGGTCATGGACGGAGCGCAATCGGGAGCGATGGGCGGATGCGGCCGGTAGACGAGCCAGAGCAGAGTGCGGAAAACCAGAAGCAGGAAGCCCATGCAGAACCACAGGATGCTGGGCCGGTAAAGGGTAGCGCTGATGCCGTGCGACTGGGCCAGGGTGACGACCGGTGAGAAGATCCGATCCTTCAGGCTGACGAGGGCAAGCACCGCAAGGCCGAGGACGATCAACACCTTGAGCGGCAGATCGGGCGATGCAGCCGCGGATGGTTGCGGAATGGGCGTAGCCCTCGGAAGGGGTTCGTTGAAGGTTGCCATGTTTTTCCTTGCGCTTGCAATAAGGTGAGCGAACGCCGAGACCGGTTCCTCAATTCACGTGCTGATTCCGAAGCCTTGCGGGGCAGCGTTTTCGTGGTGAAAAAGCCGCTCCGCGGCTGCAGCACTGAGTCCAGCGATTCTGGAACCGCTGTATGAGGAGATAGACGGCAGGGAAGCACCATCAGGTTGTGTAAACCGCGCGAATCTGCTCAGTCTGCAACCACCGTTCCGGCGTCTGACCTCACTCGTAGCGAAGAGCTTCGATGGGGTCGAGGTTGGCGGCGCGTATGGCGGGAATCATGCCGCTGACCAGGCCGGTTATGACAAGGATAACAGTGGCGACGATGAGAGACGAGGGGGAGATGATAAGGCGGATGTCGGCCGAGGTGGCGTGCTTGGCGATGGCGCTGTAGAAGGTGATGCGCCCCACGGCGACGGAAACGATGCAGGCCAGCAGGATACCGCCGACGCCGCCGACACCGGTGATGGCCAGAGCTTCAGCAAGGAATTGAATGAGAATGTGCCGTTTGCGCGCACCAAGTGCCTTTTCGACGCCGATCTCGCGGGTGCGCTGCTGGACGCTGACGAGCATGATGTTCATCAGCCCGATGCCAGCAATTCCGAGAGTGAGAGCGCCGACCATGGAGAGAAGGACCTGCAGGGCGATTGAAAGAATCTCGAACTGGTGGAGCTGGGAACGAAGATTGGCGATGTGGACGGCGTCCTTATCGGTCGGGCGAAAGTGGTGATTGGCAGCGAGGTTATTGCGGATCGTGGTTTCGATTTTCTGGTAGTCGCCGTGATAGCCGATCCAGACACCGTCGATGTAATGCACGTCTTTCAGGTCGGCCATGGTGTTGAAGGGAATGTAGACGGTGTTGTTGATGTTGTCGTTCGACTCCTGCATTTTGGGCTCGAGGACGCCAATGACGGTGAAGTCTTCCTCCTTGATGCGTACCGATTGGCCGATGGCGTATGCGCCGGAGAAGAGCTTGGTTTTGGCGTCGGAACCGAGGACGACGACGTGGGCGCGCTGTGCATCCTCAGCGCCGTTGAAGAAGCGCCCCTGGTCGGGGATCAGCTTGATGATATCCGCGTAGGAAGGGCGTGAACCGACGATGGTCCAGGTGTAGGAGTGGAGATCGTTTTCGATCGGCTCATCCTGAAACAGCATCGGCGAAATGTGAATAATCTCAGGCAGCGCCGCAGTAACGCGGTCGACGTCGTCGAGGGTAAGGCGAACCTGCACACCGGCTTTATCGCCGCCGGCCTGCTGGCTGGTTTTGCCGGGGAAAAAGCCGATGGTGTTGGTGCCCCACTGGGCAAAGATGGTTTGAAT
>JASHSG010000271.1 GCA_030040935.1 Acidobacteriaceae bacterium
CTCCAATCCGCGCTCGGCAAGAGTCGTAAGGCAGGCGGCGTAGCTGCGCGGCGCCTGCGTCCGGCGAACGACGCCCTCATCGCAGGCCATCTCGCGCTCGCGGCAAAGGCGCCGCTCCATCCATGCCAACGCCGGGTTCAAGGGAAACACAACCAGAAAAAGCTTCTGCAGCAGGTTCGTCCAGTCGTCGCGTCGCCGCAGATGCTCGGCCTCGTGCATAACCACTTGCTCAAGTTCGCCCTGCGTCAACCGTGAATACAGCCACTCGGGAACCAGAATCCGCGGAGCGAAAAAGCCGATGACGCTGGGACGGTCCAGACCACATGTGGTGCAAATCTCGACATGCCGCGAGGGAAGTGCGGCCGCAAGCAGCCCCCGAAGATTCGCTCCCGCCGCAACCGGAGTGGCGTCGCGCCACAACCTCCGAAGCCGAAGCAGGTCAAACGCGATCTCCACGGCGCGAAACCCCGAGGCGGCCAGCCACAAAGCGCCGATGGCCAATCCCCATCTGCTGTCCAGCTCGAGCCACGGCCTTGTCCCCGCGCCGCTCATCCGTGTGGCGGCGATCGTCGCGCCGAAGCGCTCGAGCGGCGGAAGAAGTGGCAGCGTAGCCGCGGCCGCAAATCCAGCCCCCCAAGCCAGAAAGCGCTGCGCCGCAGGCACGCGAAGCACGAATCGCAGGCAGAGAACCAAGGCCAGTGCAACCAGCCCGCCCTGCCAAAGCGCCATCACGGCCGCGGGAGCAGCCGCTCGCGCAAATTGGCTAAATGTCGCGCTGACACCGCCTGCCACTCCCGCCACAACCACATCCGCCATGTGCACCAGGGGCATCCTTATCTTCCGCCTCTCTTGCCGGCGTTTTCCCTGTCTGGGGAGGTCTTGCGGATCGCCTCTTTCAGCCGCTCCAGCTCTTCGGCCGAGATACTCTCGTCGCCTAGCAGGCTTAACACCAGCCTCTCGCGCGAGTTCCCAAAAAATCGATGCAGTACGTTGCGCACTTCTGAGCGGCTCGCCTCACTCTCCTGGACGCATGGCCGATAGACGAATGCCCGCCCTTCCTGGCGATGCTCGACGTAGCCTTTTTGCTCCAGAATCCGAATCGTTGTGAGCACGGAATTGTAGGCCAGTTCCTCGCCCTCGGGCAGCGCCTCCACCACGTCGGTAACGGCCGATTCGCCGCGCCGCCAGAGGATCTTCATCAGCCTCAGTTCGGCTTCAGTCAGCGTGTTCGATTTCCTTGGCGGCATCTCTAACCTGTTGAATCCAGAATAAAATCTTGCAATCCCATGGTTTTCTGCATTTCTATAGACGATCAACTAAAGTATTAGTTACCAGAAAAACAAAGATTTTTCAAGCCTCTCTCGACTGACAATCTGAGCCCCGCAGATACCGCCGCCGAAAATCTCTGTCTTGTGCTACGATCCGTGCAAGCGTTCACGCAACCGTTTTATTGCATGCAGATTATTGAGCCAGAGCCGGCGCTTTCTCCCCGCGCAAGCGCCCTCTGGGGAATGCCTTCGTTGCAATAGCGCGGCGCGGGTGTCCAGCCCATACCCAGCCGGCGCACAGGGGACCATGTGAACAACCAGCTCAGGCCGATGACGCTTGGCGAGATCCTGGACCGGACCGCCGAACTCTACCGCGCTCACTTCGTTCTCTTTGCCGGGATATCCGCCATCTTTGCCCTTGCCATGCTCGCGGTGGAGCTTTTGTATCTGCGCTCTCTCTACATCCTCGGCTATCCCAACATGATGTCGCATTGGCAATGGGGCACGGCCTCGGCCGCGGTAATCGAATCGCTCGTGGTCCTGTTGCTCGCTGGCCTTTCGATTGCCGCCATCAATCGCGCCGTGGCGTGGGTGTACCTTGACAAGCCCGCCACGATTCGTGCCGCCGCAAAAAGCGTTCTGCCCCGTCTCCGGACGTACCTGTGGCTCATGACCGTCACCGCTTTTCGCGCGTGGGCGCCTTTTGCCGCCGTATACATCGCCTTTTTCGCCGTCGCGCTCACCGTGTTGCCTCACAATTTCATGTCCGACCCCATGGCCGCGCAGACCGCGGCCCAGCATAATCCCCAAGCCGCGCTCGCGGCGGGCATCGGCATGCTCTCGCTGGCGCCGTTTTTCGTTCTGGCATTGGTTTACGCGGTGTGGATGTCGCTGCGCTACTCGCTGGCGGTGCCGGCCTGCGTCGTAGAAAATCTGCCGGCTTCAGGCGCCATCAAGCGCAGCATCGAGCTAAGCCTCGGCTCCCGCGGGCGCATCTTCGTCCTCGCTCTTCTCGTTTACGCGGTGAGAATGCTGTTAGGGATCATCTTTGGATTCCCCCTGATTGCGCTCGCTGTGAAACACCCCGGCCAGCCTCTGCCATTGGGCTGGATGGTCGTCCAGCAGATCGGCGCATTCTTCACCAGCGCCCTCATAGGCCCGATCTATTCCGCCGGCCTCACGCTCTTTTACTACGACCAGCGCATCCGCAAAGAAGGCTTCGATATCGAATGGATGATGCAAGCGGCGGGGCTCGCTCCGCAAACCATGTTGCCGGCCACCGATCCGGTCTGAATTAGCGAGGAGAACGATGAGCGAGACCCTGCGGCCCTCCACACTTGGGGACATTCTCGATCGCACGGCGCAGCTCTATCGCCGCAACTTCTGGCTTTTTGCCGGCGTGGCGGCTATGCCGATCGGCACCCTTCTCGCCCTCACCGCGCTTGGAGCCGCCTTGTTCGCGGCTGCGGGGTTGGCTTTCAGAACCGCCAACATGAACAGTCCCGTGGCCATCGCGATTATCATATTGATCGCATTAATCGCGGTACCCATCTACATTGCCGCGGCGGTTTTCTCCTCCGCCGGGCTCACGCAGGCGGCCGCTTCCACCCACCGCGGCGAGCAGATCACCATTCGCGGCGCGTTCAAGAGCGTGCGGCCGCGTTTCTGGCGGTATCTCTGGTTTCTCATTCTGCAAGGCATCGTGGTAGCGCTCGTTCCGGGCGCGGTTGCAGGCGCCGTGATTGGTCTCCTCGTCTTCTTGATCCCGGGAGCAGCCGCTGCCGCCGGCGTGGCCATCGGCTTCCTGGTGTTCTTGATTGCTGCTGCGGCTCTTGGCGTGATCGTTTGGCTCGTACTGGGATATTCCATCGGCCTTTCCGTCTGTGTAGTTGAGCAACAATCCGCCTGGCAATCCCTGCAGCGCGCCTGGAAGCTTAGCCAGGGCACGCGCGGCCGCATCTTTGTGATGTACCTTTTGGTCATCGCGCTCAGCATTGCTCTATCGATGGTCGCGGCCATTCCCTATCTGATCATCGTCGCAATCGCTACATCCACAGGAAATGGAGCGGCGTTCTCGTCGACAGCCGTCGTTGTGGCCGAGATTGTGCGCGTCATTGTCGATTTCCTGCTCCAGGTGCTGCTTGCGCCGATTTCCGCGATCGCCCTTGTGCTCTTCTACTTTGACCAGCGCATCCGCAAGGAGGGTTTCGACATCGAGTGGATGATGCAGCAGGCTGGGCTCGCGCCACCCTTAGCCAGCACGCCCCTCGCCCCTGCCCCCGGCGTTTCCGAGCCGGATGCGCCCCCTGATACCGTGGAAGAGCGATGAATTCTGGGTGGCCGGGTTCCGGTTGGCGCCGCGCCGCTGCGCACTCGGCGTCAGCACTCGCGCTTTTGGCCCCGCTTGCTGGCGGGCCGATCCCCGCGCGCTCCCAGCAGTTCAACTCCAACGCCGAATGGCGCAATGTCACCATTGGGCAGTATCAGCAGCACCTGAAGGATCTCGACGCGCTGGTCGCCGCATGTCAGGCGCAACGCTCTGCGGCTGGCGCGGCGCCATCCAGCCTTAGCGCATGCGATCCGGGCCAGATTGGTCCAGATGACCGCGTTCAACTGCTCACGGCGGCGTCTTCGGAGGCGCGCGAGGTGCGCTATGACTGGCTCCGCTCCGTCATTTCGCGCGCCTCGAAAAAAGACGGCGCGGCCGGCAAGAGCATCTTCAGCTCGATTCCTCCCTCCACCGGCAAGCCCGAGTCGGTTGATTCGCTGCTGGCCGCCGCCCGGCAGCGCCTCCAGTACGACGCCGCGCAAGCCGCAATGCCCGCTGCAGCGGCTCCCAACTTCAGCGGCGAGCGCAAATCGCTGAACACCATCCTCTCTCAACGCGCCTATCAAGGCGTCAACCGGGTGTCGGTTATGAGCCGTCTCCGCGAATGGTTCGATAACCTGCTCGACAGGTTCTTTGGCGGTCTGGTGCGGTTCGCATCCAATTCGCCGTGGATCGTGTGGCTGCTCCGCATCCTCTTGATTACCGCCATTTGTGCCGCGCTCGTCTGGATTCTCCTTCGCATCGAACGGCGCTCGCGAGTCCGTCTCATACCCGACCTTGAGCCCGCGCCCGGAGCGCCGTCTGCGCGCGAATGGCAGTTGTGGCTCCGCGATGCCCAGGATATGGCTGCGCAACGCCGGTGGCGCGAGGCCATTCACCTCCTCTACTGGGCCGCCATCGCTCGCCTCGAGTCGAAACGGCTTTGGCCCGCCGACCGCGCCCGCACCCCCCGCGAATATCTCGCCCTTTTGGCCGGCAGCGACCCGCGCAAATCAAGTCTCGCCACTCTCACCCGGAGTTTTGAGCGCACCTGGTACGGCGGCCGCACGGCGCAGGCCTCGGATTTCAGCGCCGCTATGGAGCAGGCCGCGGCGCTGGGGGTAGCTCCGGAATGAAGCCGCTCGCACCATTTATCGTCAAGAACTTCGACTGGTTGATCGGCTTCGTCAGCGTATTGGTAGGGATCGGTATCTTGATTTGGCGCCGGAGGACAGCTCGCAGCCAAAAGGTGAGCCAGGGGGGAATAAAGCTCTTCCCCTCACTCGACGCGAAGGACCGCAGGCTGTTGATTGGCTGCATGGTCGCGGTGGTTATCCTCGCGTTTATGACCGCATTCTTCTCGCGCAACGAAAACGACGACGACAACATCGTGCCCAGCTCCTATTTAACCGGCAGGCACGGCGCGCGCGCGGCTTATGAATTGCTGCAGGCCAGCGGGTACAGCGTTCAGCGATGGGAGCAGCCCTTGAGCGACCTGGCCGAACATGCTGGCGCCGATACCGTGGTGATCTTCGCTGAGCCCAATGCGGCCGACGTGACGGCAGAAGACCTGAAGGCTGTGCGGGATATCGTCTCTCGCGGCGGTCATATCCTCGTCACTGGCTGGGAAGGCGGCAGTCTCGCGCCCCTTGGCAACATCCAGGCGCCGTCGCAGTTTCAGGCAGCGTGCAAGCTTTCGCCGCAGGGCCTCGATTCGCTCGCCGGCTCCGGTGAAGTGTGGATGGTTCCCGAAGCCGGTTGGGGATTCGACCACCCCATTGACCGCGTCGAGTACAACTGCTTCGGTACGCCGGCAGTGGTCCAATATGCCCTCGGCAATGGCCAGGTCATCTGGTGGGCCAGCTCGACGCCCCTTGAGAACGGCTCCATCAGCCGCGCCGACAACCTCAATCTGTTTCTGAGTTCGCTCGGCCCGCGCGAAGGCCGCACTTTTTTTTGGGACGAGTCGCTCCATGGCGAAACCCGCACCGAATGGTTCTATGCGAACGGACCGGCGATCTGGTTGCTGAGAGTCGGCTTGCTCGCGATTGCGCTGCTGGTTCTCTTCAGCTTCAGCCGCCGCCACGGGCCGGTGCGCAACCTGCCGGCCCCGGTGCGCGCCACGCCCGTCGAATTCCTTGAGGCGCTGGGCTCGCTTTACGCTGAGGCTCGGGCCTCAGCCACCGCGGTAGAACTCGCTTACGAGCGCTTCCGCCGCAGGATGGGCGATCTGTGCGGACTGAAGGGTGCGAAGATGAGCGCACAGGATCTGGCCGCCGCGCTTCGCCGCCGTTTCCCGCAGGCTTCACCGGAGCTCGAAAAGGACTTGGCCGATTGCGAAATGGCGGCGGCCAACGACAGGCTGCCGCCAAAGAGCGCGCTGGCGCTGGTCCAGTCTCTCAGCCGGCACAGCGAGATGATCGTTGCAGCCGCTCGTGCGCGCCCGGCCTATCGATGAGAATGGAATCTGCCCCAAAAATCAAAATAACTGAACCACAGGCAAGGAGATCGGAATGACCGACGAATCGAATCCGGGAAAAAGCTCACAGCCCCCGACCGCGGCGTTGCCGGCGACCGGGCAATTGCTCGCCGCCTCCCGCTCCGAGCTGGGGCGCGTGATTGCCGGACAGACCGAAGTGATCGGCCAGGTACTGGTCGCTGTGCTGACGCAAGGCCACGCGCTGCTCGAGGGCGTCCCCGGCATCGCCAAGACTCTCATCGTCAAATCGGTCGGGCGCCTGCTTTCGCTCGGCTTCCAGCGCGTGCAGGGCACTCCGGACCTCATGCCCGCCGACATTTTGGGCACCACCATGTTTCGTCCCGGCGCCGATACATTCTCCTTTCACGCCGGTCCGGTCTTCACCGATCTGCTCCTCGTCGACGAAATCAATCGCATGCCTCCGCGCACGCAGGCAGCGCTGCTTGAATGCATGGAAGAGCGCCAGGTCACGAGCGATGGCGTCCAGCGTCCGCTGCCGCCGTGGTTCACTGTCTTCGCCACTGAAAACCCCATCGACTTTGAAGGCACGTATCCGCTGCCCGAGGCGCAGCTCGACCGCTTCCTTCTCAAAATCAAGGTCGGCTACCCGGCTCCCGACGACGAACGGCAAATGCTCGAGCGCCATCACGGCGCTTCCGCAGCCAACCTCATCGAGGATGCGAAGATCCAGCCGCTCCCTGCCCAGCTTCTCGCCGCCGCGCGCGACGAAATCCGCTCCATCCGCGTCGAAAATGATCTCTACGGCTACATTCTCGATCTCGTCCGCCGCACCCGCGAGTGGCCTATGCTCGCCCTCGGCGCCAGCCCCCGTGCCGCCATCTCCCTTTTGCGCGTGGCGCAAGCCTTTGCGGCCTTTGAGGACCGTGACTACATCATTCCCGACGATGTGAAGCGCGCCGTTCTGCCCGTCCTGCGCCACCGCATCCTTCTCAAGCCGGAGGCGGAGCTCGAAGGCTTCGACCCGGACCGCGTGCTCAATGACGTTGTCGCGGCGGTTGCGGTGCCGCGGGGATGATTTCTCCCTCACTCCATCCCGAGCCGGTTCGCGCCTCATGCCGGCCGCGTGGTCGCCTGGCGTTTGGCCTCACGCGACGCACCATCTGGCTGTTTGCCGGCGGGCTTCTGCTCGCTTTGCCGGGATTTTTCCGGGCCACATGGGGATACGGCATGCTCGCCTGGGACGCGCTGGTGCTGCTGGCGGCGATCCTCGACGCTGGGCGGTTGCCCGCGCCTCAGCAGATTACGATCGAGCGCTCCTGGAGCAACGCTCCTGCACTCTCGAGCGAAACCGAGATTCAACTTGCCGTCGAGCACAGCGGCGAAGCGATTCTCGAGTGCCGCCTGGTCGACGACCTGCCCGATCCGCTGGTGGCTGCTCCCGCCACGTACTTCCTTCGCGCCTTTCCCCGCCTCCGCGCCACCCTGCGTTACAAAATCGAGCCGCGCGAACGCGGCGACGCGAAAGCCGGCGCGGTCTACATTCGCTACGGGTCCGCACTTGGACTGGTGGAACGCTGGGCGGTAGCCGATCTTGAGCAGCCTGTCCGCATCTATCCCGCGCTGCGCCAGGGCGAAGATCAGGAAATTTTTCTTGCCCGCGGCCGTCAGATCGATCTCCAGCTTCGCCGCGCGCGCGAGCGCGGCCTGGGCCGCGACTTCGAGAGCCTCCGCGAATACCTGGAAGGCGACGATCTGCGCGACGTCTGTTGGACGGCGACCGCGCGGCGCGGCCAGCTGATCACGCGCCGCTATCAGACCGAGCGCAGCCAGGCGGTCTGGATCGTCCTCGACGCAGGCCGGTTGCTGCGTGGCAGAATCCTTGACAAGCCGGAGAATCAGGAACGGCGAGGATACTCCAAGCTCGACTACGCCTGCTCGACGGCCGTTGCCCTGGCACAACTGGCGCTTTTTTCAGGCGATCGCGTAGGCCTGCTCGTCTACGGGCAAAACGTCCAGCAGCGCGTGCTTCCCGGCCGCGGCCACCTGCATCTGCGGCAGATCGTTGAAGCGCTTGCGCAGGCGCGAGCCGAATTGAGCGAAGCGGACCACTTCCGCGCCACGGCCACTCTCAACCGCTGGCAGCCGCGCCGGGCCCTCATCCTCTGGATCACCGATCTTGCCGAGACCGCCATGCGCCCTGAAGTCATCGACGGCGCCATGCAGCTGCTTCATCGCCATGTGTTGCTCTTCGTCGCCATGGCCCAGCCAGACGTGGCGGCTATTGCAAACGCGCGCCCCAAAAATGTTGAGGAAATGTTCCGCGCCTCCGCCGCCCAGGAGCTGACCACCCGCCGCGAGTTGCTGCTCGCGCGACTCCGCGACCAGGGTGCACTGACGCTCGATCTCGATCCCGCAGAACTCACTTCCGCGGTATTGAACCAGTACCTGAAGGTGAAGCAGCGGGCCATGGTGTGAGCTGGCGTCTGCTCTGCAAAGAGACCCTCGCGACAGCCTGTGAAGCAAGTCTGCAGCGCACAACATCGCTCATGCGTTGGACGTCGCGGCGGCTTTCAAGGGCCTGAACAGCCAAATCAGCAGCAGCGTGAACAGCGTTCCACCCACCATAAACTTGAGCGGGACCGGCGCGTTCGATGGCGAGAAGAATCCCTCCAGCGATCCGGCGATAACCAGCAGCGGGATCACGCCCGAGACAAGCCGCGTGGCTTCGACGCCGGCCAGCGCGATGGAGTCGCGCCTGCGGTACAGTCCCGGGAACAATACGCCATGTGCAAGGCGCAGCCCGGCGCCGCCGGCAAGGACGATCGATGGCAGCTCCAGTGAGCCATGCGGCGCAACAAAGCTCCAAAGGCTCACCGACATTCCGTGCTGGGCGCATGCCACGCCGATGACGCCCAGCAGCAACCCGTTAAAAAACATGGACCAGACCGGACCCGCACCAAATACGATTCCGCCCGCAAAGGCGACAAAGCAAACCGTCAGATTGTTTGTCATGATCGCGCTCGAGGCTACGGGCTCGATGCCGACAATCGAGTCGGTCCACATTTTATGCTGCTCGATGGTATCGACCATCCCTGAACCCAGCATGTGGCGCATGAACTGCGGGCGCGCCAGCGTCAGCACCGACCCAAGCAGCGCGCCCGACAGCGTTATCACCAAAGCCAGCAGCACATAACGAATCTGCCGCTGCACGATGGCCGGGTACTCATCGCGTAAAAAATAGAAAATCTTCAGGAAACCTTTGCGCCGGCTGGAATAGATGATATGGTGGGCGCGAGCTAATAACTGGTTGACGTGCTCGGCGTAGGCCCGCGCCGTTGAGTCCTGGCGCAACGTTGACAAATCGCTCGCCGCCTGGCGATAGAGCAGTGCGGTCTCGCGCAGCTCGGCGCGCGAAAGTCGCCGCACCCCGCCTGCGCCGGCCTCGCCCACCAGCGCAGCCAGACGATCCCAGTAGGGGCGGCGCTTCGCCAGCCACTGATTGGAGAGAATGATCGCCATGGAGCCAATTGGAGATCAGCTTAACATCGATACCCCGGAGCTGGTGGCGATCGAGTTGCCGCTGGCCGGCATCGGGAGCCGCTTCGTCGCCATCCTCGTCGACTATCTCATCTGGGGAGTCGTCTTCCTCGTCCTCTTCCTTCTTGCCGCCGTCATCATTCCCGCCCTGCATTTCTTCGGCGGAATTTCCGCCAACTGGGCCATCGGCATCACCGTACTCATCATCTTCGTTTTGCAATGGGGCTACTTCGCCCTGTTTGAGGCTTTCAGTAACGGCCGCACGCCGGGCAAGCGAGTGGCAAACATTCGCGTGATTCATCAATCTGGACGCGGCATTAATTTTGTTGAGGCCCTGGCCCGCAACCTGGTTCGCTTCGTCGATGGTTTGCCGAGCTTCTATGCGGTCGGAGTGGTTGCGATCTTCCTCAGCCGGCGCAGTCAGCGCCTCGGCGACATGGTTGCCGGAACCCTCGTCGTTCGCGATCGCGAAATCGATTCGCCGCACTGGGCCGAGAGCGCCTCGCGCACGATCACCGCGCCCGCGCCCGTCGCGGACTCGCCGATCCCGCCGCCCCACCTTCGCGTTGCCTTGCCCGCGCCGGCTTTGGCCAGGCTCTCTGCATCGGATCTTGAAGTGCTGGAGGGATTTTTCTCGCGGCGCCTCGACATGGACCTTACCACCCGCAGCGCCCTTGCAGGCCGTATTGCAGCCGCCCTTTGCGCAAAGTCCGGCCTCGTCATCCCCGAAGGCGCCAGCACTGAAACATTTCTCGAAGCCGTGGCGCACCAGTTTCGCGAGCAGGCGCGCATGAACTAACAGCCGAATATCCGTCAGCCTGTTCCGGTGTGGCTGTGAATCCCACCCCGGCAGAAGGTCGAACATAGCGGTATATTAGGATTTTGTCCGCATTGCGCCGGCGCTTGAGCGTATCCTTTGCGCAAGCCGAAGCGATGGACACGAGGAGAGTACGAGCATGGCCAAGAGCGTCAACAAAGTCATTCTTCTAGGCAACGTAGGCAAGGACCCCGAGATTCGCTCGACCCCGAGCGGCACCATGGTAGCCAACTTTTCTCTCGCCACCAGCGACCGTTTTCAGGACGCGCAGGGCAACTGGCAGGACCGCACCGAGTGGCACAATCTGGTCGCTTTCAAGCGCACCGCCGAGATCGTCCGCGATTATGTGAAGAAGGGCTCGAAGTTGTACGTCGAAGGCAAGATCCAAACCCGCAGCTGGGAAGACAAGGACACCAAGGCCAAGCGCTATCGCACCGAAATCATCGTCAACGATCTTTCGCTGCTCTCGGGCCGCGACGATTCCTCGGGCGCATACAGCCGTTCGAGCTCAAACGCGGCCGTAAACGAGGACCAGCGCCACCCCGCGGGCGCGGACGATTACGCACAGTCGGCGGAAATCTCCGACGACGATATTCCGTTCTGAAAACAAAGATCGGAGATCAGCAGAAGCCGCTGCCGGAACCGCGCGGCTTTTGCCTTCTGTAGGCCGGCGCTTGCCGCTGGGGAGATTCCAAATGAAAATGCTCTTTGTTGTTGCGCTGTTCGCTTCTTGCCTCGCGCTGCCGGCGCAGGAGACGCGCTGGGAGGTGAGCCACGCCACCGGCAATCCAGCCGTCGATTCCAAACCCAACAGCCCCGACGTGCCCGACGTGATTGCCGTCAGCAGCCATCTGGAACGCATTGTCGTGCTCCGCTTCAAGTACGACACCGATCTGCTCGCTGGCCTCGAGAAGATGATCGCCCAGGAGAAAATCAAGAACGCCGTCATCCTGGGCGCCGTCGGATCGGTGCGCGGATATCAGTTGCACATGGTAGCTAATCGCGATATGCCGTCGAGGATTCTGTTCATCAAGAACCCGACCGCGCCAGCCGACATCATCGGCATGAGCGGAATCGTGATGAATGGCCGCGCCCATCCGCACATCACGCTGGCTACGCCCGGCAAGGCCGTCGGCGGCCATCTTGAGCCCGACACCATCGTGTTCACTTTTGCGGTCGTCACTCTGGGCGTGCTTGACGATTCCATCGACATGAGCCGCTTCGACGATTCGAGCTACCGATAAGACTTGGAACAAGGTACTGAGAGAAAAGGAAAGCGATATCCCTGCACTCTAAGCGCGCAGCGCAAAAAATCCCCGTGCAAGCAGCCATTCGCTGTCCCCTCTCGCTTACTGCCGCCTGTCCGATCCTTGTTCGCTCGGCCCCTCGTTCCCCTGGCCCCCTGGTCCGTGTCCTCCCAGCGGATCGCTGTCCCTGTCTGTGACTTCGGCCAGCGCGGCCAGGCGATGGCCTAATTCATCGGTCCATGAGTTCTGGGGCGCTCGCCAGCTCCAATTTCCACTGGATACGGCGGGCGTATTCATACGCGCCGCCGATCCCAGCTCCAGCAAATCCTGCGCCGGCGCGATTGCTATCTCAGCCACGCTTGCCTGCGCGGCGCGGATGAGCGGCCACGCGGGGCGATCGTTGACTGGGCCCACGAGCGCCTCCACGGCCTCGCGTTCCTTCTCGTTCGCTGCATTCCACCATCCCTGGGTTGTGTCATTATCGTGCGTACCGGTGTAGGCCACAGTGTCCACCGTGAATCGCTGCGGCAGATGCGTGTGCGCGCTTTTGTTGCTGAATCCGAACTGCAACACCTTCATGCCCGGCATTCCCCGCTCCCGCCTGAGCGCCTCGACTTCCGGCGTGATGAGGCCCAGGTCTTCGGCCACCAGTGGCAGCGGCCCGAGCGCCGCCTCGAGCGCTTGAAATAACTCCCCTCCCGCCGCCTTGATCCACTTGCCGTTGATGGCAGTCTCCTCCTCGGCGGGAATTGCCCAATAGGCTTCAAATCCGCGAAAGTGGTCGAGGCGCACGATGTCGTAAAGCGCGATGGCGCGGCGCAGGCGGTCGATCCACCAGTCGAACCCGCGCGCGGCGAGCACGTCCCAGCGATAGAGCGGATTGCCCCAGCGCTGGCCGGTGGCTGAAAAATAGTCGGGAGGAACGCCGGCCACGCGGATCGGCTTGAGATCGTCGTCGAGCTCGAAGATGCCGGGGTGAACCCACACGTCGGCCGAATCCATGTTGACGAAAATCGCTACATCGCCAAGAATCCTGATCCCGTTTTCCGCCGCGGCGTCGCGCAGCTCGTTCCATTGCGTGGCGAAGGCGAACTGCAGCACACGCTCGATGGCTGCTTCGCGGCCATGTTCGGCTTCGGCCAGGACGAGGGCCTGAGAATCGCGGCGGCGCAGCGGCTCGGGCCATTCGGTCCACGCCCCGGTTTTAAACTCGCGTCGCAGCGCGGCGTAAAGCGCATAATCGTTCAGCCAAGACGCCTCATCGCGGCAAAATGCCTCAAAATCTGCCCACTGCTTGGTGAGCGCCTCGTCGTCGATCCCACGCTCGAGAAAATTCACCGCGGCCTCCTCAAGCAACGGCAGCTTTCGCGTCTCCACGTTATCGAAGTCGACCGGGCCGGGGCGGCCGGCTGACTCCGCGACTCTTCCGGCTTCAATCCATCCCCATTGGGCGAGAACTTCCAGGCTGATGAGCGATGGATTTCCAGCGAACGCCGAAGAACCGGCATAGGGCGAATTCCCGTATCCCGTAGGGCCAAGCGGCAGGACCTGCCACACATGCTGTTTGGCGCGCGCCAGAAAGGCTAGAAATTCGTGCGCGGCGGGGCCCAGGTCTCCGATGCTTCCGTAAGATGGCAGCGAGCTCACATGGAGCAAAACCCCGGATGATCGTTGGAACTCCATGATGGCGATATTAACGGATCGATCGTAGGCCGCCCGGACCCGGCGCCATTTGAGACACTGTTAGGCGGCGTCTCCGCGCCGGTCCGCGTGCGCTTCAGTTCGAAACGAGGTGGCCCTCTGTTGTTGACGAATTATTTTCAGCGCCTTGGCTTATCGATCTTTGCCCTGATTTTGATTTCGGCCGCGCTCACGTCCCCGGTTGCCGCAGCCGCCACGGCTCGGGAGCCTCAAGTGCTCGGCTCGGGCTGGCTGTTGCAGGATGTCGCCAAAGTGCCCCAGACCGGCGCCCAAGTCTCCTCCGCCGGCTTCGATACCTCGGGCTGGTACGAGGCCACCGTCCCCGGCACCGTCCTCACCTCGCTTGTCAACAATCATGTCTATCCGGAACCGCTCTACGGTGAAAACTCACGTCCCGAAATCATTCCCGAGAGCCTCGTCCATACCTCGTATTGGTACAGGACGGTTGTTCGTGTACCCAGAAGCTATGCGAACCAGCGAGTATGGCTCAACTTTGACGGCATCAACTACTCCGCCGAGGCCTGGGTGAACGGCGCCGAGGTTGGAACCATCCGCGGCGCATTTATTCGCGGCGTCTTCGACGTGACCGCGCAGGTGAATCCCGGCCAAACTGCGGTTGTGGCCGTGCTGGTTACTCCCCAACCTCATCCCGGCATTCCGCACGAACATACGCTTCGCAACGGTGTCGGCCAGAACGGCGGCATCTCGGCGCTCGACGGCCCCAGCTTTCTATCCACGATCGGGTGGGACTGGCTCGACGCCGTGCGCGATCGCGATACCGGAATCTGGCAAAAGGTTTTTCTCTCCGCGACCGGGCCCGTTCGGTTGAAGGACCCGCTTGTCACCACTGATCTGCCGCTGCCCAGGACCGATTCCGCGGATGTGACCGTCGAAACAACGGTCGAAAATGTGGGCGATGAACCGGTCGCGGGCGCAGTTCGCGGCGCCATCGGGAACATCGTCTTCCAGCGGCAGCTCACGCTCGAGCCTCACAGTTCAGAACTGGTGACATTTGACGCCAGGAATACTCCGGCGTTGCACCTCGGGCATCCACGCCTCTGGTGGCCTAACGGCTATGGCGCACAGCCGATGTACAAACTGCATCTTGAATTCCGCACCGTCGAATCTACGGCCAGTTCTGCCATCTCCGACGCTCAGGATGTCGAATTCGGCGTCCGAAAAATCGGCTACTCCGTTCCCGGCGCCGGCACGTTGACCATCTCCGTGAACGGCGTGCCCATCTTTATTCGCGGCGGTGACTGGGGCCTCGACGAGGCATTGAAGCGCATTCCCCGCGAGCGGCTCGACGCCGAAATCCGCCTGCACAGCCTGGCTAACCTCAACTTGATTCGCAACTGGGTGGGCCAGAGCACAGGTGAGGACTTCTACGAGCTCTGCGACAAATATGGCCTGTTGGTTTGGGACGAATTCTTCCAGCCCAACCCGCTCGATGGTCCCGATCCCACCGATATTCCCGCCTATATTGCCAATGTCCGCGACAAAATCCTGCGCTTCCGCAATCATCCCTCGATTATCTTGTGGTGCGCGCGCAACGAGGGTGACCCGCCGCCGGAGATTGACGCACCGCTGCGCGAGCTGTTGGCCGAACTGGATCCCATGCGCCTCTATTGGCCCAATTCGGCCGATGGCCCGGGCGTTCGCTCTCACGGTCCCTACTTCTGGCGCGCACCGCGCGAGTTCTACACCGTCACCGACGACTATTTCAAAACCGAGACAGGCAGCGTCTCCATTCCCACGCTCGAATCGATCCGCGGCATGATGCCCCCAAAAGACTGGGAGACGATCGACGACGATTGGGCCGCGCACGATCTGGCCAAAGGCAATCAGCACGGCGATCTCTACCCGCTCATCCTCGCCGGGCGCTACGGCGAGTCCGTCAACCTTGCCGACTTTGTGCGCAAGGCGCAAATGGCCAATTACGAAGCTTTTCGCGCCATGTTCGAGGGCCGCAACGCGCGCCTCTTCCATCCCACCACGGCCGTGATCACCTGGATGAGCAATCCCGCTCAGCCCAGCTTCGTGTGGCAGCTCTATCACTACGATCTCGAGCCCATGTCTTCTTACTTCGCCGTGATGCACGCATCGGAGCTCGTGCACATCCAGTTCAACGAGGCCACTGGCGACGTGCAGGTGATCAATAACAAACCTGGGCCCGAGACCGATCTGCGCGCCAACGTCGCCGTCTACAACCTCGACGGCTCGCTCGCGTACGAGCATGAGACCAAACTCGACGCCCCTGCCGACCTTGCCACCGATCTTGGACCGATTGATTTTCCTGCCGCCGTTTCGGCAGTCCACTTCATCAAACTCGATCTGCGCGATGCCGCCGGCCAGTTACTCTCGACCAATTTCTACTGGCGCGCTCAGCCCGCCGATCCCGATGACTTGACCGCACTCAACCAGCTGCCCATGGTCACGCTCACCGCCAAGCTCGCGGTGCCGAAAGAAAATGTGCCCGGCCAACGACTGCTGCGTCTCATTCTGCGCAACCCCACCAGCGGCATCGCCCTCATGGCGCACGTGCAGCTGCGGCGCAGATCCGGCGAGCGCGTGCTGCCCGTTTTCTACAGCGACAATTACGTCTCCTTGGTTCCCGGCGAATCCAGGACCATCGACATTGAGGCCGCGGCCGGCGACTTCAAGGGCGAAGCCGCGCTGATCGTTGTTGACGGATGGAATGTAACCGTTGCGCCGGCGTCGTTTGCGGGCGCATCGATAAGGCCGAATGTCGATGCCGAACCGGATCACTGGCCCGCGACCGGTCTGCCCTTTGCGACCACCGGACTGCGTTGACGGGGGCTGCCGCCAACAGCAAAACGGCCCGCAACATCGAGCGCTGCGGGCCTGTTCTGAGCTGGAGTTCGCGTCGGGCTTAGGTTCCCGGCGCCTGCTGTCCTGGCAGCTGCGGTCCGCGCGGCTTGGCGTTGATCACCACCAGCCTGCGCTTCTTGTAATCGTTCCACACGTTGCCCACGAATACCCTGAACGCCTCGTCGCGGCGCTGGTCCAGAAGTTCATCGCGCGTCTGGTCGAGATTCTTCTCAATCTCGTCGGCGCTCGGCGCCTGTTTTTGGTCGATCTTCACCACCACCCCTGTGCGGCCGGCGTCGATCGGCCCGCTGATGGCGCCGACGTTCATCTCAAACAGCTGCGGCGCTACCTGGCCGACTTCGCCAAAGTCGGGGACCTGACCGCTTTCGCCCACCAGGTCGCTGGTCTTCACCGTCGCCCCCGCTGCCTTGGCCGCCTTGGCCAAATCGTTTGCCGCCTTCGCCTGATCGGCAAGCTCGTTTGTCTTCTCGCTCAGCAGCGCGGGCAGCTTTTCCTGGCGGTAGTCGTCGAGCACGTGGCTCTTCCAGTCTGCGAATGCCGGGGCGTGCGCGGGCACAATCCCCGTCACCTGGAAGATCGCAAAGCCTTCGCCCGTGGGCGCCGATTGCGGCGGATCCCCCTGCTTCGCCTGGAATGCCTTGGACAGAATCTGCGCGCTGTCGGGCAGAGCCGCAATCACGCCGTCTTGCGCCACCGGCTCCGTGGTCACCAGTTCCAGGTGGTGCGCCGCGGCCGTCTTTTCGAGGCCATTCTTGATCGCTTCGCTGGTCAATTGCTCGGCATAGCTGTCCTCGGCTGCTGTCTCGGCCTGGCGCGTCAACGTCGCAATGATGCTCGCCTGCACTTCGCTCAGCGGCTGCGTGTGCGCGGCCTGACGCTCTTCCACCTGCACAACGTGATAACCGAAGTTCGTTTTCACAATGTCGATTTCGCCGATTTTCTGCGTAAAAATCGCATTGTCGAACGCCGGCACCATTTTGCCCCGCGTTGCAAATCCCAGCTCGCCTCCCGTGTCCTTGCTTCCCGGATCGTCGGAGTACTTCTTGGCCAGCTCGGTCCAGCTCCCGCCGGCCTGGAGCAGCTTTAGCACCATCTCCGCTTTGGCTTTGGCTGCGGCGTCAGTCTTGGCGTCGGCGTTCGGCGGCACGCTGATCAGAATGTGCCGCGACTTAGCCTCCTCCGGTACTGAATAATCGCTTTCGTGCTCGTTGTAATACTGCTGAACGGCCTGCTGGCTTGGAGGTGGAACGCCGCCGGGAATCTGGCTGTCGGTGAACGCGAAGTAAGTGATCTTGCGCTCCTCGGGCACCGCCTCCGCGTAACGAGCTGCATTGGTCTTGAAAAACGCCTCCAGCTCGGCGTCCGAGGGGTTGATCGTCTTCCGTAAATCGTCCGCCGAAATCACTGCGTAATCGAACTTGATTTTGATGTTCTGCTTCAGATAGGTGTCGCGTGCCTCCTGATCGCTCACCGTGACTCCGGCAGTGATCAGTGCCTGCAGGCGACGGATCGTAATCTCGTCCTTGATCTCGCTCTCGAAATCCGGCACCGATTCGTGCATGCGCTCGTCAATCAACTGCCTGTAGGCATCCTCGCCGATGAACTTGCCGTCGGGGTAGAGCACCTGGCCCGCTGGCCCCGTGTGAAGGTAGTGGCGAACGTCGTCGTCGTTCGCGTAGATGCCAAGCTTGTGCGCCTCAACCACCATCACCTTCTGCTGCACCAGTTGCTGGCCCACCTGCTGCTCGAAAATCTGCACGATCATGGGATTGGAGGCGTATTGCGGGTCGCGCTGCTGCAGCTGGTTCTCGGTGATCTGCTCTACTCGCGCCTGGCTGATGCTGTCGCCGGAAGACAAAATGCGGCTATACCAGTGCGGATAGACCACGGCATACGTGTCGGGCGACGACGAGCCGACCCCGCCAAGGCCCGGAATCAGGTACAACACCATGGTGACGGAAGCCGCGCCGATGATGACCACAATCAGCGCCTTGACCATGCGATTATCTGTCTGCAGGAAACGAATCATGGATGGACGTCAACCTTCTGAGCGCGGGCAAGCCTGGCCGGCCGCCGGCAGCTTGGAATCTGCTCGTTGCGCGGCGCCTGCAAATGCGCAATTCTCGCTCAATGCGACTCTGCCATTATAGACGACCGCACGGAGCTCCTCGGCCCGCTGCAAATTGATGCATCAAAAAGCGAAAATGGGCCGTGCGCACAACGGGCATCCCGCGTGGCGGGATGCCCGTTCTCGTCTCCTCGTTCCCTCGGTCTCTTGGTCTCTCGCTCCCTTGTTCCCGGCCTCTCTCAACGCCAGTAGTACACTCCGCCAACCAGGTAGTACGGCCGGTAGTACACCGGCGGATATCCGTACGGATAGGGGGGATAGCCGTAGCCGGAGTAGTAGCCGTAGGGTCCGCGCCTGTAGAGGCTCGGTCCGCCGGGATACAGCCCCTGTGCCAGCCGCGCCGCTTCTTGCGGGCTCACAGGGTTCACTGTGAGCGGCGCATTGATGTGAAACGTCACCAGCGCCTCGGCGGGAATCCAGACTCTCGGCCCCGGCGAAGCAGCCGAAGCCGCTGTGCCTCCCGCCGCGCCCGCGCCCGCGCCGATGGCGCAGCCAGGGCCTCGGCCCACCGCGCAGCCGATGATCGCGCCGATCAGGGCCCCGCCCACCGCGCCGCTCGCCGTCTGCCCGGCTTTATTTGGTCCTTTCACTCTGAACTGATCCGTATTCAGCGGATAGCTTTGTGCGCCCAGATCCAGCGACGTCAGTGTCAGCGCCAGCACTGAGCTTCCGGCCAGTTTGCCCGAGCCTGCATTCTTGACTTCCGTCACCACGCCGTGCACGACGGCGCCGCGCGGAATCGCCAAAACGCCGCCTACCGCTACGTCCTGAATCACGGTGAACTGGACCGGCTCGCCGTCCTTGGCTCTTTTGCTATCCACCGGCTCGCTGGTCCGCACCTGCAGCAGCATGCCCACCGGAATCGTCACGGGTCCCCTGGCCGGCGTATACGCTGGGGCCGGAGGCGCCTGAGGATACGGCGGGTATTGCGAGTACTGCGGATTCTGGTACTGCGGCCGCGCCGGCGGAGCCGGCGGATATCCGCCTTGCGGCGGGTAGGCCGGTTGCGGCGGATAAGCCGGCGCCTGCGGGTTATTGGCTGCAGCCGGTCCTTGGTCCTGTGGATTTGCGTCCGGAGCAGGACCTGGCGGCGGCAAGTTCTCCATTCCCTTTTGTGCCGGCGTCTGGTCCGTGTCCGGCATCTCGCCCTGGTCGGGCGCCGGTTGCGGGCTTTGCCCATCCGGGCCTGGATTGCCAATCTGCAAATTGTTGTGCACCTTGGTCACGCCGTTCACGTGCGCGGCAATCGATTCGGCCAGTTGCTTTGACGCATTGCTCGACACTGTCCCCGACAGCGTAACCTCGCCCTGGATCGTTGCTGCGGTGATCAAATCGTTCTTCAACGCTGCCGAAGCATCAAGGGCGTGCACCACGTCCATTTCAATTTGTCCATCCGTACGTGGTCCTTGCTGTGCCGCCGGCTGACCTTGAGGCTGCGCCGGTGCGCCCGCGTCCTGCGCCGGCGCGGCCACGGCCAATAGCAGGGCCAACCCCATCCATGCCATGAGCTGTGTGCCCACCTTCCTGATCAAGGTACGATTCATCTTCATTTCTCCTGTATCTCCCCCGTCATCGCCGGCGGCTGCAGCGGTTCCACAATTGCCCTGACCACGGCCGCTCGGTGGCTTTTTCATCAAGAAAAAGCCGCCTCGCAATAGAACTGCTCGGCGCGGGAATCGTGGAGCCGCTCGAAAATTCACGCCGAACAAACGGTTTTCTTCAACTCGATCCATCGGCTCAGACGGTTAGACGAGACTCGCCCAAGCCTGTTAACCGGTTAAACCCCGGCTCCCGAAAAAAGTTTCCTACGCCAGTGCCTCGCTAATTGCTGTGCCCAGAGCCTTTAGCCCCGCGGCTACATCGGCCCCAAGGTGGACACGGAGCGCCCGCCGTCCGCGCGACTCCAGCACCGCTAGATCGCCCGCCGCCTGCGCGTCAATGACCACACCAAAGCTGTACTTCTGCCCGGGAATATTCATGTCATCGGCATGGGCCGCGGTGATTTGCAGAAAGACTCCCGTGTTCGGACCCCCCTTGTAATCCTGTCCCGTTGAATGCAGAAAACGTGGACCAAAGCCGAGGCACGTGGCCACCCGTTTTTGATCGCGGACCTTGTGCCGGAAGTTCTGGATCTCCGCCTCGTTCTCCTCAAACATGGGCAGGAAAGCCAGGGTCGCGAAGTAGTCGCCCGCTCCCAGTTGATCAAGATGCGCGCGCAGAATTTCTTTGAGCGTCTGGCTCGGCGCAGCCTCCTTCAGCTTTGCGGCATAGGCATCGGTTGCGTAAAGCGCGAACGCAGTCCCATGATCGTCTTTCCCCGTCAGGAACGGCGTGCGCTCGGGCAGCTTGCCGGTTTTCTCGTATTCCGATGTCAGTGCGCGTGTCTCCACCTTCGCAGCCTCCACATCCGGCTGATTGAATGGATTGATGCCAATCACCGAGCCCGCCACCGCGGTCGCTATCTCCCAGGTGAAGAACTGCCCGAAAATCTGATAACGATCGTTGATTTCGAAACGCACCACCGGATGCCCGGCCGATTCAAGCGCAGCCACCTTCGCATCCTGGCTCGCGTCAGCCGTGTCCTTCAGCCGGACATATGCGAATACGCGGTCGTTGCCGTAGACGCCCGGCGCGCCAATCGCCTCGCGGTCGACCGGCGTGATTCCCTTCCCCTGCTTGCCGGTCGATTCGGCAATCAGTTGCTCCAGCCATGCGCCCAGGTCGGCTATCTCCGGCGAAGTGAAGATGGTGATCTTGTCGCGGCGGGCGTTCGCTGCTGTTCCCAGCAGCAGGCCCAGCTGCACGCCCGGATTGTCCGCCACGGGCAGCTTTGCGGCAGCCACTGCTTTGGCCGCCTCTGCCAGCAGCTTCTCGATGTTCAGGCCCGCCACTGTGGCAGCCACCACCCCAAAGTTCGACAACGCCGAGTACCGCCCGCCAATCTCGGGGTCGCCATAATAAATGCCCCTGAAGTTGTCCGACTTCGCTACCTGCTCCATCTTCGAGCCGGGGTCGGTGATGGCCATAAAGTGCGCGCCCGTCTCGTCGGCGCCCACCGCGCGCCGCATCTGGTCGAAGAAAAATTGCTTCAGGATGTTGGGTTCAAGCGTTGATCCGGACTTGCTCGCGACGATTACCAGCGTTTCGGCCAGATCAACTCCGTTGCACGCAGCCATCACTTCAGCCGGGTCTGTCGAGTCTACGATCCCGAGCTGGGGAAAACCCGGCTGCGGGCCAAACGTCTTCGCCAGCACCTCCGGACAAAGGCTCGAGCCGCCCATGCCCAACAGCAGAACCGACTTGAAGTCGGCGCTCTTGATCTCTCCGCCCAGCTCCGCAAACGACGCCAGGTCCTTTTGCTGCCGCTCCACAATGTCGATCCAGCCCATCCACTGCTCCTCGCCATCGCGAGTCCAAAGGGACGGATCCTTTTGCCAGAAGCGCTCTACTTTGTTGTTGGCGTGCCAGTCCGCAGCCGCCGCGTCCACGGCGCCGCGAAGTTCAGTGGGTACTGCAAATCGGAAGCTCATATCACTTTAGATTCTGCCTCATGAACGTGGTTGCAATGCTAAAGATTGTGCAAAAGTCCATGCCAGGCAACACCGCCGGCTTTCCCGCGCGGCTCGCAAACTCACGCAGCATGGGTGCTTCTCGTTTGGGGCCCCGGGAATAGATCCACGTTCGTCGGGTGATGGCCTCGAATCTTCAAACCTGGGCTCGCGGCCAATTCGGCGTAATTCTGATCAGATCGAGCTTGCCGTCTGCGGCCTCCATGTCTTCGAGCACAAACTCGGGCGAGGCCGCCGGAATTGCGACGATTCCGCGTTCCGGCAAATCGACCGGGGCAAAATCCGTTTGCGAGATTCCCGCTCTCGCGATCCGCGCCGAACCCTTCGCGGCAAACAAATAGCTCAGCCCGCGCTTGCCGCCCTCGCCCCGCAGTTTCTCGCTCGTGATCGGGCCGGCCGCGGAAATTCGCTCGATGCGAAAGTACGCCGCGTCGATCAGCACTGTGCGATCGGCGAGCTCGCGCGGCGCCACCTTTCCGGCGCGCGTCGTGAGCTGCGTGGCTTCGAGCGATTTCGCAATGTGCAGTTCGCGCGGCCGTCCATAGTCGTACATTCGGTACGTTGTGTCGGAATACTGTTGCGTCTCCAGCAGAATCGATCCCGGCCAGATCGCATGCACCGTCCCCGCGTCGACAAAAATCAGGTCGCCTTTTTCCACCGGAACCATGTTCAGGCTCTGCTCCAGCGTTCCGGCGCGAATCCTCTCCTCGATGTCGCCGAGAGTCGT